>JAGGZD010000092.1 GCA_021162245.1 Dehalococcoidia bacterium
AGCAACACAAACTCTTGAACCCTGACATGGTGATGCCGACGATCATAAAAGGGGGAGAGTGGCTTATCATGTACCCCGAAAAAGTAGAAATAGAATTCAACGCAGATTTTATTCCCAGCACGGTAAATCTGAAGGGAGAAATAGAAGAGAAAATAATGAGCGTTGCAGCTACCGACCCATGGATGAAAGCACATCCGCCGAAAATTGAAGGTGACTATATGTATGGCGCAGAAATCGATGAAAATGAACCCATAATCGCAACTGCCTCAGAGGCAGCGAAGGAACTGGGCATCGAACCCAAATTGGTAGGAATAGACAGCATGACTGATGCAGTCCACCTCATAAATTACTCCAGGATTCCCACTATTTCCATAGGAGCTGGTGGTGAAACAGCCCATAGAGCAGACGAATTTGTGGATATTACCCAGTTGATAAGTGCCACCAAGATTATTGCACTGGCTATTCTGCGGTGGTGTGGGTGTTCGTGAACAGTAAATTTCTGAGGTTTTGTGGAGATAAAGCAGGAATATTGTAAACGAATCGAGGTTGAGGTAAGATTTTGGGAAACAAGGAAGGATAAAATGGTTATAGGAAAAGTATTAGTAGTGGGAGCTGGAGGGCAGGGGGGTCCATGCGCCTCGATTTTAGCCAGAGACAAGGATGTATCAGAGGTAATTCTGGGTGATATAGATTTAGATTTAGCGAATAAGATTAAAAACAAAATAAGCAGCGGTAAAGTCACTGCTATAAAGTTGGACGCAGAGAAGGTTGAGGATATAGAGAAGGCAGCAAAGGGAGTGAATGTTATCATCAATCTGACTCTGCTTGAATTTGCCTTCAACATAATGGAAGCTGCGTTGAAGAGCGGAGTACCCTATGTAGATTCAGCTTCTGGTGAACTTTTATGGACTCAGTTAACAAAGGGAGAACCACTTGAACTCGACAAAGAATTCAAGGAAGCTGGCTTAACAGCTTTGATTGCTTGTGGAGGAACACCCGGAGTAACAAATGTGTTGACAAGATACTATTGTGACAAGCTGGATCGTGTGGATGAAATACGTTTCAGGCTGGGCAATAAGCCTCTGGAAAAATCCAGAGAAGTAGTTAGTGCCTGGGATCCTGGATGGGCTCCCAGAGTAGCGCTTACAGATTATGCAGACTCTCCAGTTGTATTTGAGGATGGGAAACCTACGATTTACCCACCTTTCTCCGGTTGCGAAGAATACAAGTTTCCTGACCCGGTGGGTCCAATTTTAGTCTGTTATCATGCACATGAGGAGTCGGTAACGCTGCCACGTTTCATAGGCAAAGGTCTTAAGTATTGTGATTTCAAATACCCCATAGACCCTATAGCAGGAGCACTTGTCAGGATAGGATTTGCAAAACCGGGAGCCATAGACGTGAAAGGTGTCAAGGTTGAACCGATAGATGTCTTGATGAAACTTGTGCGCCATCCTGTTGGCACATTCCTTAGCGAAACTGAAAGCCCCAGCAAACTTCCGCCTAAGCTGGACGCCATGATTGTAATGGAGATAAAGGGAGCTAAATTGGGAGAAGATATCACATATACACTATCATGGCCTTATCTCCTTTCTACAAACGCTGAAGAAAGGGTGGAGACATATAGAAGATTTGGGTCGACAAATATAGCTGTTGCTTTACCTGCAGTTGTAGGAGCAAAGATGTGTCTGGAAGGCGATACACCAAAGGGAGTAATAGCACCTGAATGCCTTGACTCAACAAGATTTCTTAAAATGATGACTGGCATGGGCGCTCCTGTTAGATTTAGTGAAGTGTGCTCGAAGGAGGTAGCTATGGCATAATCATTCATTGAACTGTTAGAAATTTGAAAAATCAGGAAGTTTTTAGAAACAAATAACAAGGAGGAAAGACCATGAAAAAAGTATTGATAATAGGGGCAGGCGCACAAGGCGCCGTAATAAGCTGGGTACTCTCGAGAACTGACGATGTCAATGAAATTGTTTTGGGTGATATTGACCCCAGTAGAATGAATGAAATTGTAGAAACAAACAAGAGCAAGAAACTAAAGACAGGGAAGATAGATGCCAGTAATACAAATAACATGATGGCGTTTATGAAAGATGGAGAGTTTGACCTGGTAGTAAACGCGACTTTACCCGCTTTTAATGACAATATCATGGAGGCTTGTTATGGGGCAAAAGTAAATTACCTGGACATGGCAGGCAACGGGTCCTTCCCCGGAGGAAACAAAAATATCCCAACAGACCAGCTGCAATATGCTAAGAAGTGGGAGGATGCCTCTATTAAAGCATTAATTTTAGCTGGTTCTGATTCTGGTACTACCGACATAATGGCTAAGGAAGCTGTAGATGAACTGGATGAAATCGATAGCATAAGGATAAAAGATTATGCTATAACCGAATCTGAAAAACCGGTCGTTTTATGGCAGCCACAGACTTACCTGGAAGACCTTAGCTCAAATGCTGTGATATGGGATAACGGCTACAAAGAAATGGCTCCATTCACAGGGGAAGAGGAATACGATTTCCCCATGCCTATAGGTGTTAAAGGAAAAGTATATTACCATTCTCATGAAGAACCATTAACAATTCCGAAGTTTGTTGGTAAACCAGTAAAATACGTAGATTTCAAAATGGGCGAACCTGCGAGTATGCTATGGAAATCGATTATAGACCTCAAATTAATGAGTGAAGAGCTAATTGACGTTGATGGCAAAAAAATAGCTCCGAGTGAGGTTTTCTTGAAATTGCTACCTCCCACACCCAAAGCGAAGGAACTGGTGGAGATGATAAGGAATGGAGAGCTTTTGAGCAGACTGATACTTACAGTTGATGTTTACGGCAAAAAGGCAGACAAGGATTTGCATTACCAGCTATGGACAGAAGGACCAAGTGCTACAGCAGCCTGTGAGAGAATTCCAGGTGCAAGTGATATATCTTATGCTACCGCAGTTTCAGCAGCTCAGTTTTCAATAATGATGTTGAGAGACCAGGTAAAACACATAGGGGTATTCCCTCCAGAGGTGTTTGATAAAGAGGAAAGAGAAACATATTACAAGATAATGAATGACTGGGGTATAAAGATACATAAGAAAGTGGAAATGATACTATAAATTCAGAGCATATAAGAAAATAATAGATAGTACCCCCAGATAATTCAATCTGGAGTGTAAAACCAAGAGGAGGTGGTGATGATGTAAAGTGGATTGGAGTGGGCTTGCAAGCTTTGCAAGCGAAAAACGGGAACCACTATCATTACCACCTTCACCATTATGGGCAAGGATATCAATCTAATGTCCTACAGTAATTTTGAAAGGAGCGTCTAATGAGCCAATCTATTAAACAGGGGCTCTTAACTGACCTTCCCTGGAGTATTATCAGGCTGTACGAGAATTTCCTTGTACAGCAGTTCTGCTTACCGTTCATGTCAGTACCTACAAGCACGCCGAATACCTACGAGAAGACGAAGGTGACAAAGAATGTTGTGGTGGCCATGCGTACGGAATCAAGCTATACTGTGCCATGGTTACGCATGGTAAATACTGGGACAAAAAGGGATATGCGTTTACTAAAACGCCCCTCGCATATCACTCTGTCCATTATTTCAGGGCGAGTGAAATCATTGGTTTCTTGCCCTCCCAACGTTGATAAGCTAGCAAACAGGAATGCCCAGAGTATAATATTGCTGGATTACCTGACAAAATTCAGCTGAGATGGGGTATTCACTATTGCTACGCATGGACAGTATGGGGCAAGCTTCCGTGAATCACGGAGAAATTAACCTGAGGAGGATAACAAAGAAATGAGTAAACCTGTGGCAAGCTTTCTCTCGAAAGGAGAAATAGAGACTATTCATGGCGCTTCATTAGAAGTCTTGCATGATGTCGGCATCAGGGTTATGAGCGAGCAAGCGCTCGCTATACTTGAGGAGGCTGGGGCAAAAGTTGATTATGGGAAGAATTATGCTAGTATTCCCAAAACTTTAGTTGAGGAGGCACTGAAAGTCGCTCCAAAAACTATAACTTATGGCGCCAGAAACCCGAAGTATGACTTTGTGCTGGATAAAAAACAGCCACATTTCTGTGCGGATGGAGATCCGCCATTTATATTGAATTGGGAAACCGGTGAGCGTAGATATTCCACGACTCAAGATGTTGCTCATTGTGCACTGATAGCTGACTACCTCGACCACGTTCAGCTTACCTGGGTAATGCTAACTCCCACAGAGATACCTGCCCCCATGCAAGGCCTTGTTGGTATGTGCACCTGTCTGAGGAACACAGAAAAACATGTTGAGGATGAAGCGCTGAATGCTGTGGCCGCTCGATATCAAATTGAAATTGCGACTACCATTGTCGGTGATGAGAAACGGCTTAGAGAAAAGCCTATTATTTCGGCAGTTCAGTGTCCTTTCTCCCCACTCACATATGATAAAGGAATAACGGAAGGCGCAATAGAGCTTGGCAAAGCCGGTATCCCAATAGTTATATATCCAATGCCTTTGTTAGGTGCGACGAGCCCTGCTACGATGGCAGGCACAGTCGTTATTGGCAACGCCGATTTCCTTGGAGGCCTGGTTATTCAGGAATTAGCTGCTCCCGGTGCGCCGGTGGTTTACTCGGTTGGCACAGGGACTATGGATTTCAAGACTGGCGCAGAGAATGCTTCTCCCGATGACTCTCTTATGCAAGTGGCTCTTGGACAGCTAGCTCACTATTATAGATTGCCTGACGAAAGACCGATCTTTTACGGCACTTCCAAACTCTTAGATACGCAGGCTGGTAATTACACGCTTAGCTCATTACTAGCACATATGTTAATAGAGCCTGTTCCCGACATTGTTCTTGGGCTAGGAGGATTGGGGGGAACTACATCCCTGGAGGCAATGATTATCGATAACGAAATTGTGGATTACGCCTTAAGGTTTGCGCAAGGTTTTGAAGTAAACGATGATACCTTAGCCATGGACGCCATACGTAAAGTCGGGCCTGGAGGGAATTTCTTAGGCGAAAAACACACGCTAGAACACTTTAAAGATGCATGGACGCCGAAGATCAATATAAATGCCCTTAGAACCTGGGAGCAAGAAGGGATTGAATCGCTGGGCAAACTGGCTAACGAAAAAGTAAAGGAAATCCTGGCCACACATAAACCTGAGCCTCTTCCTGAGGATATCGATAAAGAAGTGTCTAGAATTTTGAAGAGGGCAGAAACAGAACTCTTGAATAAGAGTTAAAATGGAAGTGACGTAACGATTCAACAAACGAGAAGCCAGAAATCTCACAATTTGCTAAAATGTCAGTAAGTTGGTAGATTTACTAGGTTTCACAAATAAATAGAAGGGGGATTAATCAAGTGAAAGTATTAATAGTAGGAGCTGGAGCACAAGGAGGGCCATGTGCCTCGATTTTAGCCAGGGACAAAGATGTATCAAAAATAGTCCTGGGCGATATAAATCTAGATTTAGCTAATAAGGTTAAGAACAAGGTGAACAGCGATAAACTCACCACCGTGAAACTGGATGCAGGAAAAGTTGAAGACATTGAGAAAGCGGCAAAGGGTATGGATGTTGTTATCAACCTCACCCTGGTGCGGTTCAATGCAACGATAATGAAAGCCGCAGTTAATAGCGGAGCACACTATGTAGATGCAGCTATGGATTACCCTCTGTGGACACAGCTAGTGAAAAATCAACCACTTGACCTTGACGATGACTTCAAGAAGGCTGGTTTGACTGCACTGGTTAGTTGCGGGGGAAGTCCAGGAATCACAAACGTAATGGCAAAATATGCCGCCGATAAACTGGATCGTGTGGATGCAATAAAAATCAGACTTGGTGGCAGACTACTGAGTAAACCGAAAGAAGTAGTCAGCGCATGGGACCCAGGATGGTGCCCTGAAATAGCGCTTACTGACTATGCCGATGCCACACCAGTTTTTGAAGACGGTAAATGGAAAGAATATCCTCCTTTCAGTGGCCCTGAAGAGTATAATTTTCCTGACCCGGTTGGCCCTGTCCTGCTTTGTCATCACCATCACGAAGAAGCACCAACGCTGGCACGCTTTATTGGCAAAGGCATAAAATACATAGATTTCAAGTATCCCGTAGATCCAATAGCAGGTTCGCTGGTTAAGATGGGGTTTGCCAGCTATGAGCCGATAGATGTGAAGGGCGTTAAAGTTGCACCAATAGATGTTGTGATGAAATTGGTGCGCCAGCCAGTCAACACTTTCTTTACGGCAACCGAAGACAGCGTTAAACTTCCTCCCAAATCCGCCAATTCAATGGTAATAGAGATAACCGGAGCTAAATCAGGAGAAGACGTCAAATATACATTATCAAGCCTTCCTGAAACTCCTGAAGAGAACTTGGCTCTATTTAGAAAATTTGGCACAACATCTGTGTTCGTTTCCATACCAGCAATCGTTGGTGCCAAGATGTGTGTGGCAGGCGATGCAGACAGCGGTATAACTGCCCCTGAATGCCTCGACCCAATAAAATTCCTTAAGATGATGGATAATATGGGCGCTCCCGCCAGGTTTAAGGAAGTGTGTTCAAAGGAAGTCTCGGTTTCGTAGTTTGCTTGCTATCTAAGAAGGGCATGGGTTTGTGAGGCTGGTTAATAAGTCCAGGAGCAGCCAGTATCTTAGAGATATCGTTCTAGCGTGGTAAATAACGGATTTATTGTCAGGAGCTTTTGTCTGGAGGCAATTTCACTAATTTCTTCCAGACAAGCTCTTTTCCATATTGCTTGCGAGATTACTCCGGCATCTTTAGTCTTTCCAATAAACTGAGCTCCAACAATTACTCCATCTTTAACAATTATCCAATGACTGTGTTTTGCATATGATTTCTCTATCACTTGAAGATGACTGGCAGACTGGAAACTTGCTCTTGTGTGCCCAATCGAAGCAACGTGGATCCCGAAAATATCAACGCCAACAACGTTAACAAAACCCCTGTATTTATGGTGAACACCAACACAATTATAACCTGCCGTTTTCCCCTGAGATACAGCATTTGGCCACAGAAGCTGTAAACTGTTTTTGTCTGTTACTACATCTCGAGATTCAACACAATCACCGCAAGCATAGATATTCTCAATGTTCGTTAACATATGTTCGTTTGTTAGGATGCCTCCCAGTTCTCCAATCTTTATCTCTGTAGAGATAGCCAGGTCAACCCTGGGTCTCATTCCAGTAGAGAGAATCGCAGCACCACACCTGATTTTTCGACTCTCGGTCTCTATGCCCTCTACCTCTTTTCCTCCAAGAATCCGGACAACTCTTTCTTCGGTTAGTACTTCAATTCCATGTTCCTTGAGAATTGCCTTAATCATATCACCAGGTTTCCTGTCTAAGGCCCTGGGTAATATCCGGTCTAATAATTCGATAAATATAACTTCGCAACCACTCTTTCTTAATGCTATACCTACTTCAACACCGATAAAACCCGACCCGATAATTACCACTGTCTTTTTATGATACGAGAGAATTTTGTCCACATCTGCCAGGGTTTTGAAAGTGAAGACTCCAGCTTTGTCAACTCCCGCAATTCTGGGGACTATTGATTCAGCTCCAGTTGCAATTATAAGCTTGTCATATTGTAAGCCCCCGTCTTCAAAAATAACTTCTTGATTTTCTGCATCAATTCGCTCGACCTTCTTCCCAAAGATAGTACGAATACCATCTTCTAAATCTCTTTTGCCTTGCTTCAAAAAAAGATGTTGCCGTACTATTTCACCAGAGAGATAGTATGGAAGAGCACAGGCAGAGTACTCAGGAAAAATTTCCTCAGAAATGACGGTAACCTCGCAATTGAATTTGCTCATTATTGAAGCTGCACTGTTTCCAGCAACTCCATTACCTATAACAACAATATGCATTATTGTCCTCCGTTAATTAAATTCCATGGTGGAGTGGATAACTTTAGGCTTCAATCTCAGAATATATCTGCCTCAAAATTCTTGACAATCAACGTAAACAAACGTAGTATAACAAAACTTTGAGATAATGTAATAAATAGCTCAACATAACAGTTTTTCACCTCTCCTCCCAAGCGGTTTTCCAAAGTAACTGCTATGTTGGGCTACTGAAGAAAAAGGAGGCATGTTTATAATGAGAAAACCGAAGGTGATTTTGGTGGATCCAGATAAATGCACCAGTTGCAAACAATGTGAGAAAGTTTGCTCTCTGAAGCATGGGGGGGAATGTAACCCCGCATTATCCAGGATAAAGATAATGAGGAACGAAGTTATGGGCCAGTATTTTGTCTCTGTCCCCGTGTTATGTCAGCAGTGTGAGATGCCGATGTGTAAGGAAGTGTGTCCCATGGAGGCTATCTATCAAGATTCAGAAACAGGTGCATATTTGATAAATGAAGAGCGCTGTATTGGGTGCAGAATGTGTGTGATTAGCTGCCCTCTTGGCGCTATTGAGATAGACCCTGTTAAACATACTGCTTTTAAGTGCGATTTATGTGAGGGTGACCCTGAATGCGTAAAGGTTTGCTTATCAGGAGCACTAACCTATGTTGATAAAGATAAAGTTGGCTTCAGCGAGAGAAGGGAAGCACTCAAGAAACTTTCAGATCGCCTGGTGTTGGTAGCAGGCACACCTTCTGAAGTAGCGATAGAAGCCGATAAAGTAAGGGAGGCAAATTAAAATGGCATATGGATATGCTGGAAATATATTGCGGATAGATTTGACTGAAGAGAGTGTTTCGAAGACGCCGACCTCGGAATATGCCAGGGACTTTCTGGGTGGCAGAGGTATAAACGCGAAGTTGATGTTTGAGGAATCTAAAGCTGGCGTAAGTGCCTTCGATCCCGATAATCCCGTAATCATAGGAGCAGGCCCTCTTGTGGGCACAGGCATTGTAGGCGGCGTAAGACATGAGATAACAACTCGCTCTCCGGAACAGGTACCCGAGGGCTTTGGTAATGTGGGCAGCGGAGGCACCTTCGGGCCACAGATGAAGTATGCTGGTTACGACCATATGGTAATCAGGGGCAAGGCAAGTAAGCCAACTTACATATACATTGAAAATGATGATGTCTTTTTTAAAGATGCCTCGCATCTATGGGGAAAAGGCGTATTTGAGACAAACAAGCTTATACGAGAAGAGCTGGGTGACCCTGAGGTGGCTATATTAGCCATAGGCCAGGCTGGAGAAAGACTGGTTCGCGTTGCTACCATTGAACATGAATACAGGAGCGGCACTGCGCTGGGAGCAGTCTGGGGAGCTAAGAACCTTAAAGCGGTTGTAGTTAGAGGCACGAAAGGCCTTAAGGTATATGATGCAGATAAAATCCTGGAGCTGAATAAGTACATACTCGACCGTATCAAGGAAAGCCTGAGAGAGCGAATTGAGTGGTCCAAAAAGAACGGGAAACCATTTATGCCATATCCTAAATATTGCCTGGGAATCGATGCCATAGATGAATACATGATCATGGAAAAGAAGGCCATTACCGGTTATTTTAAAGGCATTGAGTGGCCCGACATTGAGAAAACCAGGGGAGTGCCGTTCGTTATGAAACGTTTGGTGAGACAAACAGGTTGTTGCCCTCTTTCCTGCGAGGGATTAATGGGAGTTCCTGGAATTGGGGTCGCTGTTATGAAATGTGATCCATTCTGGTGGCCATGGCAATTATATCTGACGGATATGGACAAAGCCTTCGAGGCTACAAGACTTTGCAGTGACTATGGAATTGATAACCAGGATATTGTCACGCCAGTCTCGTGGCTTATGCAACTATATGAAGATGGAATCATTACGACAAAAGACACAGATGGTGTTCCCATGGAGTGGGGTAGTGGCGAGGCTCTCATACATGTGATTCACAGTGTAGCTAACAGAAAAGGGTTTGGAAATGCCCTCGCTGATGGCGTTTTGACCCTGGCTAAAAAGCTGGGCCCGAGAGCTCAGGAATTGCTGGTTCACAGAAGGGGCATAGTGGCAAACAGCGACGAATTTAGAAATCAGGCAGGCGCTGCTTTGGGAACAGCTGTAGACCCTACTTGTGGTAGAGAGAATTGGTATACCGAAGAGATTTGGGATACGTACCTGAAAGAGACTGGACAGGAAAGTGAAGTGGAGGAAGCATACGCGCATGCCAGAAAGACCTATGGGACAGAGAAAGCAGTAATCCCATGGGAATATGAAAAAAAAGCGGAAGGAGTAATAATCAACGAGTATGATGAACGCATAGGTGACATATTCGGTAGATGTTGCTTTGTACCTGCAGGGACAGAAGCTGAAGCAAGATGGTCTCACGAAGTTGGAATGCCAGCAAAAGTGGTTTATCCTGCAGAATTGGCTATATACAAAGCTGTTACTGGAATTGACTTCAATGAAAGTCAATTGACAACTTTTGCGGAAAAGACTCTCACTTTAGAGAAGGCATATAACGTTAGAGAAGGTTTTACCCGAGAGGACGAACAGATATCCGAATACTGGTTCAAAAACCCAATCCCAGACGGCCCACACAAAGGAAAAGTGATCGATAAAGCCAAATTTGAAAAGATGAAGGATGAATATTACACACTTCGTGGCTGGGACACCGAGACAGGCTGGCCTATTCGGGAAACCTATGAACGGCTCGGGTTAAAAGACGTGGCGGATAGCTTACAGAAACTGGGGAAACTCCCCAAAGCAAAGAAGCAAATTTAGCCACACATATTTTCGGTGTATGCGCATCTTTAACTCAGGGTAAGCAAAGTAGGAACTTGGTCTATGGTTTCTGCTACTCTGTGTGGTGTGAAGTGTTAATTAACCTTCCCTGTCAGCTTTTATAACCTCGTTTAACGATGATATAGCAGCTTCCAACTGGCTGTCGTCAGGTTCCCTGGTAGTCATGGATTGCAATGCTAATCCTGGGGATAGAAGGACCCGCGCCAGGGCACTTCTGGAGTGGTTTGACATGAACCTGGTAATCTCATAACCAATGCCGGCAATGACGGGCAGCAGGATTATCCTGGATAAGATAGTTACCCATAGCTGTGGACGGCCAACTAAAGAGAACACAAGTATGGCGATGATTAAAACAACAAAAATGAAGCTGGTTCCACAACGAGGATGAGCAGTAGAGTAGCTTTTGATGGCACTTATTTCCAGAGGACGCCCAGCCTCATATGCATTGACTACTTTGTGCTCTGCACCGTGATAAGCAAAAACTCTCCTAATGTCAGGAATGAAGCCTATTAGCTTAAGATAGGCCACGAAGAATCCTATACGTACAAATCCCTCGATTATATTGCTGCCAATATCCGAATTGATGTAGATGTCGAAATAGCGCGTAATTACCAGAGGAATAATAAAGAATAAAGCTATACCAAAGACAAGACTGGCAGCTATAATGCCTGCTAAAGCCAGAGGCGGTATTTCTTCCCCTTGTCCATCCCCCTCTACTTCTGCTGAGGCAATCTGAGCGGATTGCAGCAAGGTTTGGGTACCCAGAACCAGGGTCTCGATGAGAACAACTACACCTCTGAGTAAAGGTGTTTCCCTGAGATGCCCTTTATATAGGCTGGACAGAGGTTGCTTTATTGTCTCCAGTTTTCCATCGGGGCAGCGCACGGATACAGCAAAGTTCCTCTCCCCCCGCATCATCACCCCTTCAATAACTGCCTGTCCGCCGTAGTGAAAAGGCTTGCTCAATCCTCTATATGGTAGCGCCTCTTAAAACGCTCCACCCTTCCCTGAGTGTCGGCTATACGTTGTTTACCTGTATAGAAAGGGTGACATTTGCTGCAGGAATCAACTTTGAGCTCTGGTTTAGTTGAGCCGGTGGTAAAAGTATTACCACAAAAGCAGGTTACCCTGGCATTGTCATAATATTTAGGATGTATCTTGGGTTTCATTCGTAAACGCTCACCTTCTTCCTGTCATATTTATTCACTATCTCATACTTAACGTGTCCGTCTACTAAAGCGAAAAGCGTATAGTCCCTGCCTATGCCCACATTATTACCGGGGAAGATGCGGGTTCCTCGCTGGCGTACCAGTATATTTCCTGCGCGTACCTGCTCTCCTCCATATTTCTTTATCCCCAAACGCTTTGATTGGCTATCGCGCCCACATCGTGTACTGCCACCACCTTTCTTATGTGCCATATCTACTCTCCTGGTTTAACAATTTTCTTTATTGATAGCGCGGTATAGCGCTGGCGATGTCCTGTTTTTCTACGGGATCGCACCTTGGATTTGTATCTAAATACTATTATTTTATCCCCTTTCACTTCCCCTAAAGAGGTAGCTACAACTTTAGCATCTTTGATAACGGGATTGCCTGTCAGCGAGTTTTCATTGTCGCTAATGAATAACACATTACCCAATTCAACCTCGCTGCCCTCAGCTATATCCATGCGGTCAACCTCTATGGTTTGCTTTGGAGCTACTTTATATTGTTTGCCGCTTGCTTCGATAATAGCGTAAATTTTCCCACCTCCATGTGAAACACCGATTCTACCAGTGCAATTTATAAAGTGTCAATTATCAACGCAGCTATAGTTTACACTAATTCATCGGTTTTGTCACAAACAAACATGGTTACACAAAGTCGTAGTGAAGGTTTACCCCCACCATGGGGTGATGCGGTGTTTGGTGGCAGGGCTAGCACGGGAGGGCATAAAACCCTCCCACACATCTACATTACAAATAGATGCCCATGTAGAGTAGTGACGGGGGTTTTACGATTGTAGTATTGACTTTGGCTGCATAATAGAGCCACAATGAGTGATAGTGGAAACTTCTTTCGCATTGATGTTTGGCTTTTTGGGTCTGGAAGTAGGCAGTTTTCTTAATGTATGCATCGATCGCCTGCCTCGAGGTGAATCTATCTTAAATCCTCCCTCCCACTGCCCGGTTTGCCATCACCGTTTAGAGGTTAAAGACCTCATCCCACTATTCAGTTATCTTCAGCTTCGCGGCCGCTGCCGCTATTGCAAAGCTTCCATACCCATACGTTTGATGTGGATAGAGCTTGTCACAGGCGCTATGTTTGTTTTTCTATACTACCGTTATGGATTGACTCCAGAGCTGGGCGTGATGGCTTTCTACACCTGTATATTCACCGTAATATTTATGATTGACCTGGAACATGGGCTTATCCTGAACAGAGTGGTCTATTTTGGCGTGGTGGTGGCTTTGCTTTTTGCCTTGTTTATACCCCAACCATGGATTACACAGATAAAGCTTGGTGGCATAGCTAACTTTGCCGTCGGTGGCGGGATTGGCTTTGTCACCTTTTTGATAGCAGCTCTCATTTCTCGTGGTGGGATGGGTTGGGGAGATGTTAAACTGGCAGCTCTCATTGGCCTTGCTACTGGATTCCCCCTGGTTTTTATGGCGTTGATTATAGGCTCTATCATAGGGAGCGTGGTGGCTGTGTTTTTTCTAATAGCCAAAAAGAAGGGGCGCAAGGAAACAATTCCTTTTGGGCCTTTTCTCTCCATGGGCACATTAATTACATTGCTGTGGGGAAACAAAATACTTGCCTGGTACCTGGGATTTATGTAAGGAGATGCCCTATCTCTTTTTGAAGAGGTTGAAAAACCTATCCTGATAATCGGGAAACACGTTCCACCTGTTTAATTCGGCTACTAATTCAGGAGCCCGTGATACGTCTTTCCTCGCGCGGTCAAATAGCTCTTCAATGTGATTACGCGCTTCTTTTGGCAAGCCGGCTGTGTCCATATTAAAGAAGCCCCTGCTACGAAATTCACTAACGTTGGAGTTTATGGATTGTCTGGTCAGGTGGTAAATAAACATGAGTAGAGATACATCCCACAATTCCTCTATTCCCTTGATAATGGTACTTAGGGGGTTATGCTCGCTTTCCAATCGAGCATTTAGTTTACCTATTACCTGCCCCGGGGGTTCGGAAACTACATTCATCTCCTTAGGTCTATTCTTATATTGATAGAAAATACCTGGTTCGTCGGGATGTTCTCTGGCTGCCTGTGCAAAGTATTTTTTTGCCTCGTCGCTGAAGCCCTGCAATCTGGCTAAATAGGAAGGCGTAACGATTCTGGGCTTTTCAGCTACTACTTTTCCATCTCTGACCACGCTGAGATTTTCCGCCAACCCAGTAACCACATAGTAATCCAGCGTAGTGGCACCAAAGGTAGCCAGGTGTTGTTGTGGTGGCCTGATTAGCTCAGTATGCTCTACTGCATATCTTATTTTCTTGTCTGGTTCCATCATATTACCTTGCTTAAATAATTGTTTTTACCAGGTTAAAATTGTGTGATACCTGGTTTTTGTTGCTGATTATGCTGCCTGCTTGTGTGCTGTGCCCTGGGATTAAATACTCCACGTCGAGTTGTGATAGCCTATCTATACTCTCTCGTAACAGAGAGGCATCACCACCAGGGAAATCTGTTCTGCCAACGCTACCGGCGAAAACTACATCTCCGCTTATTAATAGCTTCAATTCTTCCAGGTAAAGTGAGATAGAGCCTGGAGTGTGTCCTGGGGTAAATAAAACTTTGATATCTAATTTATTTGTCTCATCTAACTTTAAATCGCCCTCTTCCAGATAGAATGAAGGTTCGATTTGTGGTGCTTTGCTTCCAAAGGCGGTGTAGAAACGATTTCCCTCATTGTTGTAGAATTCATACTCCTCACGTGATAATGCGACCTGCGCATTGCTCCTCTTTACTACCGGCTCTGCGGCTTCAAAGTGGTCGGGATGGCAGTGGGTACATATCACCATGCCTACATTTTCAACCTTAAAACCATCTCCCGCCATGGTCTGCATCAGGGAATCGAAACAATTCTCTCCCCACTCATTACTAATGTGCCCGGGGTCAATAAGTATGTCGGATTGTTCTCCCCGCAGGGCATGGTGGATAAGGCTGGCATTACAATTATTCCCTTTGCCTGCCCATATGTAGCAGTAGAAATTTTGCCCTATCTTTATTGATTTGTGATTGGTCATGTTTTGGTCTCAGCCGATATTATACGCCAAAGTGTTTATCAAGTGCCAACCACACCCCGAAGTAGGGCATAAACCCTGCCACTACTTTGTTATCTTTTCACATAGTATTGTAGGGGAGGATTTTACTCCATCCCTCGATAGCCTGGCTCCTCGCCCAGCATCTAAAGTAATCTGTTCCAATTAAATCATCTAAAATCGAACCGAAGGTATTTAAGATATGCTCTGGCTAGTGTTATAAAGGAGGTTACTGCCAGGCTACATTTTAAAGCAGAAGATACCCATAAAGCTTGCCGAGTGAGATAGTTCCATAGTTGGCTATTCAGAAATAGACCTGGTGCTGCATTGTGGCTCTTCTACTGTGGATGAATATACAAACACTTTGAGCGCCACTGAGATATCCTCTGGTTGGCGGGAAGGTGATGCTATCATGAATGGCCTTTATCATAATGAGTTGAGGCTGTATAAGAACTTCTTCCAGCCAGTGATGAAACTGAAAAGCAAGGAGAGGGTAGG
>JAGGZD010000028.1 GCA_021162245.1 Dehalococcoidia bacterium
GGTTCATAAGGACGAAAGGTTTTGCTCACAGGCGCCTCCTTCGCTAAGACTTACTACCAATTATACCCCTTTATGACTACCTGAAGCTATTACTCGGACAGACGCCTAGAATTTCTAAAAACAAGTGGGTATGTAAATAAAAGCGATAGTTCTTGGTCGATGTGGCATGTTGGTTTTGTCTCTGGACCCGTGGAACTTAATTAAACAGCACTGCCATGTACGAAAAATGAGTTACCACGGGTTTTCCTCTTTTTTCAGAGCACTAATGAGAGAGTCGATGGTAATCGCTGCTAGAGTCAAGGTTTGGAAAGTTCCCTTCACGCTCAATCTTATTGCTAGTTTAGCCATAGATTCGTTGCTTGGAGCTTCGACTATATTGACGAAGTCATACTGGCCTAAAAGAGCATACTGGCTCAGTATTTTAATCCCCATATACTCCACCTCTGTATTAAGTTCTCTGAGCTTCTCAGGATCTTCCTGGACAGATTCTCTGCCACGGTCAGTAAGCGTAGTAAGCATAAGATAAACAGACATCATTCCTCCTTTTAGCCGTGTTACTTTATGCTATTATGTGGTCATAACCTACCTATTTGTCAATATGGCGAAGGATTTATTCTACATTTTTATCTAACAAACAAGCTATGATATGATTTGCCATACATGATAAAACTCCTGTCTGGTAATGAAGCACTGGCTATGGGAGCGTATCACGCAGGTGTCAAGGTAGCTACTGCTTATCCAGGAACTCCAAGTACTGAAATCCTTGAATCCCTGGCTCGGCATGATGACATCTACGCCGAATGGTCAACAAATGAAAAAGTTGCCATGGAAGTGGCAATGGGAGCAGCCTTCGCTGGAATTCGCTCACTGGTATCTTTAAAACAAGTTGGATTGAATGTAGCTAGCGACCCTTTCATGGCAGCGTCGACAATGGCAGTTAATGCAGGAATTGTTATAGCCTGCGCTGATGACCCCGGAATACATAGTTCTCAGAATGAGCAGGATGATCGCCACTACGCCAAACTGGCTAAAGTGCCCATGCTAGAGCCCAGCGATAGCCAGGAGGCCTATGAATTCATGTCATACGCCTTTGATATTAGCGAAAGATTCGATATCCCTACTCTGATGCTTACTACTACTCGTATATCTCACTCAAAATCAGTTGTGCAGGTTCGCCAAGAGCAAACGCCACCAGCCAAGCAAGCAGATTTCCACTATGATGTAGAAAAATACGTCATGCTACCAGTGTATGCTCAACTCAGATATTCTTTGATAGAAGAGCGTCTGACCAAACTAGCTGCGTTTGCCGAGACTTTTCCTTTTAATCAAGTGTCGTGGGGCGAACGTCACCTTGGTATAATAACCAGTGGAGTCGCCTACCAATATGCGAGGGAAGTTTTCCCGCAAGCTTCCTTTCTGAAACTGGGCATGACTTATCCACTCCCCAAAAACCTACTTCTTAATTTTGCTGCTCAGGTGCACCGATTACTGGTCATAGAGGAACTTGATCCATTTTTGCAAGAAAACATCCAGGCTCTGGGGATAAAAGTTACAGGAAAAGAATTTATCCCCAGGACGGGTGAATTAAACGTAGATATTATTGAAAAAGCAAGCCGCAGCGTTGGATTATTACCTGAAATTTCGTCGCAGCCTTTGAAAGACATGTCCATAAAATTGCCTAAGCGTCCTCCTCAGCTATGCCCCGGCTGTCCTCATACCGGTATATTTTTCACTCTTAGCACGCTCGGGAAACGTTCCAGCCTAACTAAATCCCAGGTTAAGACAGCAAAAGAATCGCCTCTGGTTATAACCGGGGATATTGGCTGTTATACACTGGGTACCTATTCTCCCTTCAATGCAATGGACACCTGTGCCTGCATGGGAGCCAGCATTGGTAATGCACTGGGCATGGAGAAAACTGGCATAGCTAAGAAATTGATAGCTGTGATTGGAGATTCTACTTTCATGCATTCTGGCATTACAGGATTGGTCAATGCTGTTTATTCGGAAGGGCAAATAACAATAGTAATACTGGATAACCGTACTACTGCCATGACAGGCCATCAAGATCACCCTGGTACAGGTATTTCAGCACAGGGTAAAAAAACCAGGGCAATAGATCTGGAACAATTAGTTCGTGGCATTGGAGTCAGCGATGTCAGGGTGGTCGATGCATTTAATATGAAGCAACTGAGGAACGCTGTCAGGGGTGCGGTGGACAGTACCGAACTATCAGTTATCATAGTTCGTGGCACCTGTGCAATGCTCGCCCCAAAAGGCTCAGCGTCCATGGTTATTGATGCAGAGAAATGCAACCTGTGTGGTATTTGTCTCCAGCTCGGCTGCTCAGCTATCCAAAGGGGAAAGAAACAACTTTACATTGACAGCGCTCTATGTGCAGGTGACCGTTGTACAATTTGCCAGCAAATTTGCCCTCGCCAGGCGATACACCTGAAATCCAGAGTTGAGTCCGTGAAATTACTATGAAGAAGTTAGATATACTTGTCGTCGGAGTAGGAGGCCAGGGTGTTATCCTAGCCAGTGATATCATAGGCGAGACGGCTTTAAGCGCTCAATATGACGTCAAGAAAGCGGATACCCTGGGTATGGCACAACGAGGCGGCAGCGTAATAAGCCATGTGAGGATAGGCCGCCAGGTCTATTCTCCCTTAATCAAGAAAGGGGAAGCTGATATATTGATTGCCTTTGAGAAACTGGAGGCAGCACGGTGGAATGATTACCTCCAACCTGGAGGAGTCGTTATCGTCAATAACCATGCACTCCCACCATCGTCTGTTAATGTAGGCAACGAGCAATACCTTAATGATCAAGAGATAACCAGCATTCTGAAACAACGAACAGATCGCATTTGTTTCATTAATGGCACACGCCATGCCAGAGAGTTAGGCAATGTCAGAACACTTAATATATTTATGCTGGGAAGCGCCTCGATTTTTATGCCCATTGAAATCCAGGCATGGGAAGATAGTATCTGCCGACACCTGTCACCAAATATTTGTCAAATCAACATCGTTGCCTTCCGCAAAGGTAGAGAGGAAATGCGAAATGCCCATCTCGGATAAAGTGCAGAAAAGCATGCTTGAGGGGTCCTGGGTCAGACAAATGTTTGAGGAAGGCACCGCCCTCAAACAGCGCTATGGTAAAGAGAATGTTTTCGATCTTTCCCTGGGTAATCCTATGATGGAACCTCCTGACGAATTTCGTCGTGAACTAAGGAAGCTGGCAGAACATCCCCTGCCAGGAATGCACAGATATATGGAAAATGCAGGATACACTGAAACAAGAACGTCTGTTGCCAGACATCTCTCCATTGAGACTGGTTTCAAATTTACTATGCAGGATATCGTCATGACCTGCGGAGCTGCAGGGGCATTGAACGTAGTATTAAAGACAATACTCAACCCCGGAGATGAGGTTATTATATTGGCCCCTTATTTTGCGGAGTATATCAATTATGTCAACAATCATGCAGGCGTAGCCAAGATTTTGCCTCCGGGGAAGCAATTTATACCAAACCTTAATATGCTCGGAGCTACTATAGGAGCCAGGACCAGAGCAATAATCATAAATTCCCCGAACAATCCTACAGGCATTGTCTATAGTCAGGATTTCCTGAGTCGGCTGGGGGAAATACTACACAAAAAACAAACACAATATGGGACAGAAATTTTCCTTATCAGTGATGAAGCTTATCGCCGAATCATCTACGATGGCTTGGAGTACCCTTCAGTTTTACCTCATCACCCTCAAAGCATTATCATCACTTCTCATTCTAAGGATTTATCGTTACCAGGTGAACGTATTGGCTATATCGCCATGAGCCCTAGCTATAGCCAGCGGCAAGAGCTGGTAAATGGCTTTATCTTTTGTAACCGAACTTTAGGATATGTCAATGCTCCAGCTTTGATGCAACGCATAGTATGCCACCTGCAGCAAATTAGCGTTCCTGTAGCCGAATATCAGAGAAAAAGAGATTTCTTGTATAACAACCTCACTAAGATGGGATATTTGGTAACAAAACCTCAAGGGGCTTTTTACATGTTCCCTATGTCCCCATTAGAAGACGATGTTGCTTTCGTACAGGAACTGCAGCAGATGGGAGTATTGACTGTGCCCGGCCGTGGCTTTGGTTCACCAGGATATATTCGCATATCCTACTGTGTTGATGACAAGACAATCGAAGGTTCCCTGAATGGTTTCCGTAAAGCTGCCCGAAAATTCAATCCAGGTTAATGAATTATAACTATGGGAAACATAACAGACTCAACAAAAAAGGAAAGGGATAAGATGCCAGAAGAGCCAAATGAAATATTTGATGCTGTGACAGAATTAAAAACCAATGCAGACGGAGAACCTATTGCTTCTTTCCTTAAAATGCGGTTGGTGGAATTATCCGAGGGCTACGCGAAGGTAATGATAAAAGTAATGCCCGAATACCAAAATTTCAATGGACTAACTTTCGGTGGCATCATTATGGCAGTTGCAGATCAATCATTTGCCTATGCATCTAATTCTCTATCCTATCCTAGCGCAGCTTCCCAGTTCAATATTCACTTCCTGACTGGTGCCAGTGTTGGTGATGAACTCACCGCGGAGTGTCAGGTGCTGAAAAGCGGTCGAAGGGTTGGCATCTCCGATATAACGGTGACTAATCAGAAGGGCAAAATTATAGCTAAGGCCACAGGCACAACCATTCCTATAACCAAACTCACTTATTGAGCATCGTTCAACTATGGTATTCCAAAATTGAAGGAGTTATTTGCTGTCTAGTGGGTGTTCTTACCATTTATTTTGACAAAATAATAGCGATCGTAATATAATGGCTACTGTAGGCTGATGAATGTTGCTATGCTAGCTGGTTTTTACAAAAGGGGGCAGTTTGGCTTCGTCTTTACTGAGCGCACATGGGTGCGCTTAGAGGCCTTAATATATTAGATAAATAGATAATTTTTAGTTCGCTAATTTGAAGTAGGTACCTCTAAGCAAGAGGTGCCTTTTTCTTTTAGATAGCGTTTCTTAAAACCCATGGACAAGAAAATTAAAATGGAAACAAGAGAAAAAGAGAACACAATTCCCCAGATTATCCAGGGCAACTATGAAAAGTGGGGCGAGCGAACAGCTATGTGCATGAAAAAGTTAGGTATCTGGCAACAATATAGCTGGAAGGTTTACTATGAAAACGTAAAATACACCTCTCTGGGGCTAATAAGCCTCGGATTAGAACGGGGAGATATAGTTTGTATTATCGGGGATAATGAACCTGAATGGTTTTGGGGAGAGTTTGCTACACAAGCAGCCGGAGGTATTGCTACTGGAATATTCGTTGACTGTATTCCTTCTGAAGTGAAATATATTGCCACTCACTCTGATGCCAAATTCGCTATAGTTAACGACCAGGAACAGACTGATAAATTCCTGGAAATTAAGAATGAACTGCCTTTACTAAAGAAAATCATCTACTGGGATCCCAAGGGGCTAAAGAACTATGATGACCCTACTCTTATCGATCTGCCCACAGTAGTAAATCTGGGAAAGAAATATGAAAAAACTCACGTCGGATTATTCGAGCGAAATGTGGAGATTGGAAAGGGAGATGACATTGCCTTCATTTATTACACTTCAGGAACTACAGGGTTACCCAAGGGTGCCAGACTTAGCCACCGGGCTCTCATAAATACGGCCCGAGGATTTCTCAGCAGTTACCCTCTAGAGGAAAACGATGACTTGATTTCTAACTTCCCTGCCGCATGGGTAGGTGATAGTTTCTTTGCTACTATCCCTCATCTATTGACAGGGGCCAGGTTGAATTTTCCTGAGGAACCAGAAACTATTACAGACGACACGCGCGAAACTGGTCCAAACTTCGTGATATATGGTCCTCGGCAATGGGAAAGTCTGGTTAGTGAGATTCAGATAAAGATGCTTGATGCTAGCTTCTTGAAACGCTTTTTCTATAATCTATTTCTGCCGGTGGGCTACAAAGTAGCAGATATTCATCTCAAAGGTGAAAGACCAAGTTTTTTCTGGCGCGCTCTGCACAGCATTGCTGGGCTACTTCTATTCAAGCCACTTAAGGATAAGCTAGGGTTAAGTAAAGTTAGATTCGCCCTCACAGGGAGTTCTGTGTTAAGCCTGGATACTTTTCGCTTGATTCATGCTATAGGTATTGAATTAAGGCAAACCTATGCGAGCACTGAAGCTGGCCTCATTTCTTCACATAGCAAAGGTGAAATCGATTTTGAAAGTGTAGGGAGGCCAGTGCTTGGCGCTGAAACTAGAATCAGCGATGAAGGAGAACTTCTGGTTAGAAGTGGCTCTATGTTTAGCAGCTATCACAAAAACCCGGAAAAGACCGCTGCTTATTTAATGGATGGCTGGTGCCATACTGGAGATGCAGTCAACATCAACGAGAAGGGGCATCTGATATTTATGGATCGGTTGGATCATATGGGCGAGCTACGGTCAGGAATTAAATATGCTCCCCAGTATATTGAAGGAAGGCTAAGATTCAGCCCGTATATTAAAGATGCCATGATCATAGGAGGCAAGGATAAAGATTTTGTCTCAGCCATAATAAACATCGATTTTGCTATGGCAGGCAAGTGGGCAGAGCGTAACAGGTTACCATATACTACTTTCGTTGACCTGTCTCAGAAAAAAGAGATTGCTGATCTGATACAGGCAGACGTATTGCGAGTTAATAACTATTTGCCCGAAGCATCCAGGATAAGGAAATTTGTTCTGCTGCACAAAGAGTTTGACCCAGATGAAGCTGAACTTACCAGGACCAGAAAACTAAGGAGAGAATTTGTCGAAAAGCGATATGGGCACTTAATAGAAGGTATATATAACGACAGTAAGGATATAAAAGTCGAGGCTGCAGTAAGTTATAGGGATGGGAGAAAAGGTATGGTAACGACTGGCATTAAAGTAAGGGTAGTATCGGAGGAGGTTACAAATAATGACTGAGTTACTTCAATTTGTGATTACAGGTGTAACAGTAGGTATGGTTTACTCGCTAATTGCCCTGGGATTTGTTTTAATCTGGAAATCCAGTGGTGTTGCCAACCTGGCGCTGGGACAACTGGTATTGATTTCTTCATGGTTCACTTATGGCATGCTGGTTCAGGTTGGTCTTCCTCTCTGGCTTGGCTTTCCAGCAGTTATTCTCTTTGCACTAGCTTTGGGCTGGATAATCGAGAAATTTGCCCTGCGCCCACTCATTGCTCAACCCATCTTGTCTTTAATCACAGTCACGCTCGGAGTAGCCTTCTTCATTGAAGGTGCGACAAGTTTCATCTGGCCTAAAAGCGTGGCAGCTTTGCCTCGTTTCTTTCCACAAGCGACAGTACACATAGGCACAGCAGTTGTCTCCCAGGAATACCTCTGGGCAGCAGTTATCTCCTTCATTCTCTTTGTTCTTTTATCACTGTACTTCAAATACCACAGAATGGGCATCGTAATGAGGGCAGCCGCAGATGACCAGCTAGCGGTTCAAGCATGTGGCATACCGGTAACCAAGATTTTTTCCATGGCCTGGATGTTAGCCTGCATACTAGCTGCTATCGGCGGTATACTTATGTCAAGTATCGGTGGTATAACCTTTGGCCTGACCGAAACGGGGCTTAAAGCTTTTTCAGTAGTGATACTTGGTGGTCTTGATTCTTTCCTTGGCGCTATCGTTGCAGGACCAATAATCGGCCTGGCTGAAAGCCTTGGCGGTGGTTATCTAACTCCATTAACCTGGCCAGGTGTCAGAGAAATTATTCCATATATTACCATTATCATAGTTATGTTTCTAAAGCCATATGGTTTATTTGGGGAAGCCCGTATAGAGAGGATTTAGTAGATTGAATGTAGATTTACCAGCAGGAACACGTAATTATACTTACGCACAGGACATGGCGATTTTCCGAACCAGAACTCACTGGGGTTTGTTTTTGGGGCTGCTAGCCGCCATGCTCACCATGCCCCTGTATCTGGGGAACTACTGGCTAAGTGTCGCCAACTTGATTGGTATCACCATAATCGCTGCCACCGGATTAAATATCCTGACTGGATACTGCGGGCAATTATCCATCGGCCATGCTGGCTTCATTGCTGTGGGCGCCTATACCTCCGCTATACTAACTAACCGATTTGAACTTCCTTTCCTGGTAGGCTTAATCTGCGCTGGCATTGCAGCGGGAGCCATCGGGATTATATTTGGCCTTCCTTCTATGCGTGTCAAAGGCTTTTACCTGGCAATTAGCACCATTGCCGCCCAGTTTATCATTATCTGGGTTATCAATCACTGGAACAGCATGACCGGTGGCTTCACTGGCATAAGAGTACCACCAGCCTCAATTGGCGGCGTTAGCTTTGTCAGCCAGGCCAGTCAGTTCTATCTAATTGTGGCAACCACAGCAATGTCAGTTTTCTTTGCCAGAAATCTAGCCAGGACCAAAGCAGGTAGAGCCTTCATCGCTATCAGGGATAATGACCTGGCTGCCGAAGTAATGGGCATTAATCTCTTCCGTTACAAACTTACTGCCTTTTTCATTGGTTGTTTTCTGGCTGGAATTGCTGGTTCTTTACTGGCCCACCGAATTGGTTACATCAATGCTGAAAATTTTACCTTAATGGGCTCTATACTGTATATCGCTATGATAATTATCGGTGGTGCAGGTACTACCATCGGCCCCATATTTGGCGTCATTTTTATCCAGATGCTCCAACAGGGAATAACACTCATTTCGCCAACGCTGGAAAGCATTTTTGCTCTGCCCGCAGGGTTTACTGCCGGTATTGGTCCAATGGTATTGGGATTGATAATTGTCCTGTTCCTGATACTGGAACCCAGAGGATTGGCACACCGATGGACACTATTTAAAACTTCCTGTCGACTTTGGCCCTTTTCTTATTAATTCATACAAGGAGAATATAATGAAATAACATAACTCAAAGATAATGTAAATAGTATTTAAAAAAAGAGGAGCAACAAATGAATTTAAAAAAAATACTAAAAATAGCGGTAGCTGCGTGTTTGGCATTTATTGTAACTACAATACCGCTACTGAGCGCAGGCTGCGCAGGGGAGCCCAGTAATGGTGACAAAGTAAAGGTGGGCTTCAGCATCTGTTACACAGGGGTTGCTGCCGAAAAGGGACGTCCGATGGGCGACGGTATACTGGATTGCATGAAATATGTTAATGAGGAACTAAACGGAGTCGATGGACATCAGATTGAGGTAATATGGCGTGATAACCAATACGATGCTGCTAAGGCAGGCACTATTATTAGTGAGTTAATGAACAAAGGCTGTTTGTTTTTCACTACCAACAGTTCCAAAATGATGGGAGCATCCATGGAAATTGCCAACCGCGCTGAATTCGCTGGATTCTCTGTTTTCAGCGCCCCAGCACTCACTCACCCACCGCAGCATATCTATGGGCAGATGCCTGATTATGGCGATGATTGGGCTGCCTTTGTTAGGTATTACGTGGATAACATCTGGCAGGGAAGCGGAAAACCTAAGATGGCACTGCACCTGTTGAATAACCCCACTGGTTATGGAGTCAGAGATGCAGCTCGCGCCTTAGCTGACGAGATGGGGATTGATATTGTAGCTATCGAGGAGCACAGTGCAACAACCATATCTGAAACAGAAAGCCTGACCAGGATTAAGTCACTAAATCCTGATATTCTGTACATATCCAGCACTCCACAACCTACTTCAATCATCATAAAGAATGCTGTGGAATTAGGCATGTATCCGGGTATCACTATTGCCTGTGGTCATGCTAGTCTCACCAGTGCTTTAATTGACCTGGGTGGAGCTAGTGCTGAAGGTGTTTATGGTGTTTTCCCCACTGTAAACTGGGATGATGATGTGCCAGCAATGGCTAAGATGACTGAGTACTGTCAGAACTACCACCCTGACGATTACGGCAACATGGATTATATTACCACATGGGCAGAGGGGTTAATCGTGGCTGAAATTTTGAGGTTGTCAATAGAGAATGTGGGAATTGACGCCCTAACCCCACAAGCAGTTGAAGAATATGGCTTCAAAAAGCTAGACAATTTTGATGTTGGTGGTTTACATGGCGCGGTAAATTATAACCCAGGAGACAATCGGTTAAGCAAGTCAGTCAGAGTTTTTCAGATACAGAATGGCGAGATTATGCCTATCAGCGGGTGGGTAGAAGCACCATTGATAAAATACGAAGATTTTGAATGGTTTGGTAAATAATGGTACAGGTGAGAGCCTCTGGCACTGACAGAATGCTCTCACCTGTATAAGGTTTGATATGCTTAAGTTAAATAGTGTAGAAGTTGCTTATCTTAACGTTATACGAGTGCTCCATGGTGTTTCTTTAAATGTAGAGGAAGGTTCAATTGTTGCCCTGCTTGGAGCCAACGGTGCAGGTAAAAGCACCACACTTAAAGCGGTATCGGGGTTACTCCACGCAGAGGAGGGAGAAATAACCGATGGCAACATCGAGTGGAACGGCGAAAGAATAGATAGAAAAAACGCCGAAGAGATAGGTAAGCTGGGGATCATACAGGCACTGGAGGGACATCGAGTTTTTGAACACCTCACAACAGAAGAAAATCTACAGGTGGGAGCTTATCAACGCAAAGACCGTCATGCCATCAAGCAGGATCTGGACATGGTTTATGACTATTTCCCCCGACTGAAGGCTCGTCGGCGTAATACTGCTGGCTACCTATCTGGAGGAGAGCAACAAATGCTGGTTATCGGTAGAGCTATGATGGCAACGCCCAAATTAATGATGCTCGATGAACCATCGCTGGGTCTGGCACCACTGCTAGTTGAGGAAATATACCATATTATCAAGCGGTTCAATATTGAACACAAAACATCAGTCCTGCTTGTTGAACAGAACGTTAGAATTGCTTTAAGCATTGCTCAATATGGTTATGTTATGGAAAATGGTCGAGTCGTGCTCGATGGTACAGCCAATTTCCTGAAGAACAATGAGGATGTGAAGGAATTTTATATAGGACTATCTGCCATGGGCACGAAGAAGAGCTACCGAGAAGTAAAACATTACAAGAGGCGAAAACGATGGCTATAAAAGGTAATCAGAATGAATTCTTTGACGAACTGGAGATAATGACCCGCGAAACAAGGGAAGCCTACCTGAACCAAAAATTACGTGAGGCAATAGAGCATGCTTGTCACTATGCTCCCTCTACCAGAGAAATATTCGACAGAAGCAAAGTCAATCCAGCCGAAATCCGCACGACGAGAGACCTGGAAAAATTACCTATCACCCGGAAGATTGACCTCATAGAACTACAAAGGGAAAGGCCGCCCTACGGAGGTCTCCTTACTATTCCCCCTGAAGATATTGATCGTGTATTTATTTCACCAGGCCCGATTTATGAACCACTCCATACAGGGTCTATCAAATGGTTTGCCAAATCTTTTTACGCCGCCGGATTCAGAAAAGGAGATGTGGTCATCAACACGTTTACCTACCATATGTCTCCAGCCGGTGTTCTATTTCATGAAGCGTTGAGGGACTGTGGCGCCACTGTTGTCGTTATGGGCACAGGCAATACGGAAATTCAAATCAAAACTATGCAGGATTTAAAGGTTACTGGTTTTGTAGGCACGCCCTCCTTTTTAATGAATATCATTAAGAAGGCGGAGGAAATGGGCCATAATTTTCGGCATGATTTTACCCTTAAACACGCCTGGTTTACTGGCGAGATGCTTTCGCCTTCAACTCGGGAAATTCTCGAAAAAGAATACCAGATAGGTACCGTGCAGGCTTATGCAGTTAGTGAACCAGGTGGTGCCATTGCCTATGAATGTGGCTATAAATCCGGCATGCATCTCATGGATGAATATGTAGTCGAAATAGTGAATCCCGAGACAGGAAAACAATTAGGTCCAGGCGAAATAGGCGAAATAGTGGTAACCCCAATTCACAATAAAGCCTGGGGGCTCGTCCGCTTTGGCACTGGCGATATGTCATCATATACCACTGAACCCTGTCCCTGTGGCAGAACAGCCAACAGGTTAATCGCAATTGTTGGCAGAACAAGTGATGCAGTTAAAGTGAGAGGTATGTTCATCGTTGCCAAGCAAGCTGAACAGGCAATTCTTGATTCAAAATCAATTTCTAAATTTCAAATAGTAATCAGACGCAAGGGGCAGCGAGACGAAATGATTCTTAAAATCGAATTGGGACACGAAGCAATCAACAAAGAACAATTAACCAGCGATTTAAATGAAAGATTCCAGAATATGTGTCGAGTTAAGATAGATAGAATTGAGTTTGTGGGCAGAGGGAACATTCCAGAAGAGCATCAACAGATAATAGATGAAAGAACCTGGAAGTGAGCCAGCGACATTCACTAAGATGATTATCCTTTGCCCAAGTAAGCTGCTATAACCTGCGGGTTGGCTTTAATTTCGTCTGGAGTGCCTTCGGCAATTTTACGTCCAAAATCGAGTACCACAATCCTGTCAGCTAAATCCATGACCACACCCATATCGTGCTCGACTAAAACGATGCACGTGACACCATTCTTCAAAACCCCAGCCTCACTATAAGTATCTCCCTGCCCTTCAAATATGTCAATGATAAATCGAGCGATGTCTTCCTTCTCCTCAAGGTTCATCCCTGCCATCGGTTCATCGAGGAGCAGGACTTTTGGGTTTAAAGCTAATGCCCTGCCCAATTCAACTCTCTTACGCATTCCATAGGGAAGTGTCCCAACGATTTTCTTTCTAATCGGCTCTATTTCTAAAAAATCAATGATGTCTTCTACTACCTTACGGTGCTCAATTTCCTCTTTACGAGCCCAGCCAAAATACAGTGCACTGCTAATAAAATTCTGTTCCATAAAAATATGTCTGGCGGCCATTATATTATCCAATGTGTTTAACCCAGTGTAGAGTTTGATATTCTGAAAAGTTCTGGCCAGGCCGAGTTGAGCTGCCTCATCGGGATGAATACGAGTAATATCCTGACCTTCATAGTATATTGTGCCACTTTGCGGTTTATAGAAGCCATTTATACAATTTAGCAAACAAGTTTTACCGGCACCATTAGGGCCTATAATTGCTAGAGTCTCATTATCTCTTATATCCACGCTCACATCATTTAGTGCATTCACCCCATTGAAAGAAAGAGAGAGATTTTCAATTCGTATCTTCACGTGGCTTTCATTGTTCATTTTTTATAATTTCTATCCCACTAAGAGATGTAACTATTTGTCCACAGGTTTATTCAGGATATTCTTTCTTTGCTTCTTCGGATAACAACTTTTCTTTGTAATGAATCACCCTGTGACATCCTAGGCCTGTACACCCCAGTTGTCTTTTTAGCTGTTTAGTCTTCTTCTTCAATAAATTAAGTGTATCTTTCCCCGGCTCAGCATATTTTGTGTAACCAGTACATTCGACTGACCAATCCTTGTGCACCAATAGCGTTACCTCATCATCTACCGCATCACAATAAATAGTAGTTGCTGTTACCTGCCAATTCGTCATGCCTATTTAAGCCTGCCTCATATTAAGAGTATCATATTAACATTGGCCAAGCTGAGATTCAATAATTATCCTCTTCTCTATAAGCACTTTATGTATCCATCCCCGGCACACTGGAATTGAATCACCATGCCAAGAAAGTTCATGTAGTATATCATCAAAGCTAACTTAGTGCCCACCGCTCTTACATTGAAAAAA
>JAGGZD010000007.1 GCA_021162245.1 Dehalococcoidia bacterium
AGGCTTATGCGGGAAAGGATAAAGACCGGCAAATTAACCCACTCAAAAGATTATCGCCTCATTCGGTAAGATCTTATATGATTCAACGACCCGAAGTTGGGTTAGCTCGTTAAATGATTTGACACGTAGGGTGGGTTTGAGAATGCCTAAAGCCAACTGCAACATCCCTGCAGTATACAGTGTGCTGGGTGTACGATTGAACAAAAAACCAGAATGTTACCTCCATGCGAGCGTCAGTCCGTTTGACAAATCAGTTTGTTAAGGTAGGATAGATATATATGAGATTACGTAGAGTTCGATTGAGCGCCGATAACACGTTTTCGGTCGCTATCGAGCAGATGCAGTCTTGGGTGCCAGTAAGACCAGCTCTCGCTTTATATCAGACTCTTACGAGTAAATCTTTGCCAGAGCTGGATGCAGCAAGCGGAGATATCATCTCCTTTCTGCAGGGCGGAGACGAAATTCGTCGACAGGCAACAATGCTGCTGGACTTCACCCATGACCAGGAGGTGAGCTGGGACACCGCATTTGACCCAAGCCCGCTTCTGCTTTTCCAACCGCTATCGTTCCGAGATTTCATGCTATACGAGAAACATGCTATCGACGCCGGACGTGGCCTGGTCAAACGTTTCCTCCCTCGCACGGATAAACTCCTTCGCATCTATGAATTTCTTAGGCACAAGCCACACTCGAGGCTCCACCCGAAGAAGATCTGGTATGAAAAACCTATCTACTATATGGGTAACCACCTCAGTTTCTTTACGGACGGAGAACATATACCATGGCCAAGCTACTCACAATGTTTGGATTATGAGTTAGAGCTAGGCATAGTGGTTGCCCGCCCAATTTGCAATGCCACCCTTGAGCAAGGGATAGAAGCCATTGGCGGATTCACAGTAATCAATGACTTTAGCGCTCGCGACGTGCAGTATCCGGAGATGACGAGTGGCTTTGGGCCAGTGAAGAGTAAGAACTTTGCCAACGCCATGGGGTTGGAGCTGGTCACGGCGGATGAAATCCTTCCACATGTGGACAATCTTAATGTTAAGGTGGCCGTGAATGGCCAGATTTGGGGAAGTGGGAACACTAAAGGCATGCAACATTCCATAGCAGCAATGGTTGCATATGCCTCGTTAGGAGAGTTGCTCAGGCCAGGTGAACTCTTAGCTACCGGGACAATTCCTGGTTGTAGTGGAGTAGAAGTTGGTCGCTGGCTTTCCCCTGGAGATGAGATTGAGCTGTGGATTGAACGTGTGGGCACGCTGAAGAACATCACCATTTCGTCAGAAGTCTAACCTTTGTTGGTAATATCCTCTTACGGATTCTAATAACATATGTGCTGTCATCGAATGGGCACCTGACGAAAATCTTTGCGCTAGATCGTCAAGAAAACGTTTGGCTAGGGTAAAAAAGTTTTCTGTTATTGTGATATTCTTTTTCTGACTTCTTCCATTGGCCACGGTCCTCCATGCCCGCCATAAACCCGTTCCACCTCCATCTTCTTTAGACGATTAATACTACTTAAACAGGAAGCTTTATCCATAGCATACAAGGGAAGTGCAGGAATACTCCTAAAGGGTACTCTAAGCATCAACGAGTCTCCAGCAATGCATTCCCTTTCAACGATAACAGACGAAGAGCCGTTCGTATGACCGGGTGTAGAGATGACTTTAGCTTCAACTTTGAATTGGCGTAAGTCCAATTCTTCATCAAACACTATATCGGGATCTACTGGTCGGATTGATCCTCTTGAAGTAAATGGGAGTGCTAGAATCCCCATCAAGGACCTCGGAATAATAGGAGCTATCTCCCCATTTCTAACATAGTCAGCGTCTGCCCTATGAATTGCCACTGGAACATCGAGCGCTTCTCTTAATTGAGAAACGCTCCCATAATGGTCTCTATGAGCATGGGTAAGCAAAATCAGACTAACTGATTTCCTAGCTATTCTGTTTTCATCAAGAGCTTTAAGTATTTTATTGGTGCTCCCAGGATTTCCCGTATCAACGATTATGGTTCTATCCCCCAGGATAATAAAGGCATTCACCATTTCCTTTCCGCCTAAATATACCTGAATAATTTTCATCTTTTACCAGCCTTTGCCAATCCCTGTGATAGGATATTTTACATGCGGCAATTTAACAATTCATCGATTTGTGCAGTGGTTGTGCTTACCCTTCAACAAGGTATGAATCGCCTGCTAGACAAAACTGGCTTTTTACCTCATTACTTATGGTAGACCATGGGATACCTGGTTCATTTTGTGTCCTTTGGGACATTTCACTTGACGGTTGGAAGAGCCCTGGACACATTAATAATCACCATTATGAGTTTAACAAGTGCCACAATGCCTAATGCAACTGCTGTGGCAACGAGAGCCACTATGACAACTGTAGGGGAAATCGCAGCTATGGCGGTATCAGGTATGACACTGAAATCGAAGGGGAATACCCTCAGGAAAGTCAAAACCGTGGCCACGCCGAGTGAATTCAAGACAATAGAGATAATTTCACGAAGTAAGTACTTGTCAAAGATAATAGCAATGGTATGGCCTATTATGGAAAGAATCAGTGTTGCATTTAGGATTGGCAGCACTAACCTAAAATCTTGTGTTAGAAGCACATATATATTCCATTGAGTAACGCCGTTTATTGTTTGACTTTGGTAAAAAGCAATATACTGATTGAAGAGGTTGAAGAAAATCAACAAAACAGCACTCCAGGCAATAGCCACACCAGACGACGCAATTCTGCTGGTTCTTGTGCTTTTGAAATACCTATCTCCTGTATCCGAAGGTTGTTTGTTTCCTTCGGCTAAGGGAGTTGAAGGTTGTTCTACTTCTGCCTCAGTTTTAAGGTGTCCAGCTTCCCGTTGAAAATCTTCTTCGCTAATACCATCCAATCTAATCAATAGCTTTAGAGCCAAATCGCCAGATAAGGGGACATTAACCAGCTGGCCATGATAAGTCCGGTGCATCAAGATTATCCACAATATGATGCCAATTGCCAGTAACGCTCCGTAGACAATTGTGGAGCCAATCAAAAATGGATAAACACCCCATCCCCCATCTAACCAGGTCAACCGAACAGCATTGGCAATGTTTACGACAATGTGAAGGATGCCAAAGGTAACCAGGGACTGCATTGCGTGAAAACGAACCAGAACATTCTTCTTTTCTATGATGAGGAACACTATACCTGTTACCCAGGTACCGACATAACATAGTAATCCAGCAACATTTAGCTTGAGGCTGGTTGTTGAATCGCCTGCTGAAGTCTGTCTATCTTTTTGTTCCGGTGATGACACCATTTCAAACTTCCTCTCAATGATTTATAACTCCACAGAACTTATCCCAGGAACCCGCAAGAGCTACGTGAGCAATGCTAACGAGACTATAGCATGTCAGGAGAGAATACACTGTCAAAAACTATTTCGCAAACGGTGCTGATTATTGCAGGGATAGGGTATTCGGGTATCATATTCAGCTCTCGAGTTTCTCTATGCCAATTCTAACTCAGGTATATTTTCACTATTTGCCATCCTGCAACAAAGGCTACATTCCATAGGGGGTGAATGACAAGGGCAAGCCACCATAAACGCCCTCTCCACAACCTGAGGTAGAATATACCACTCAACGCATCGCCCGGCAAACGCCAGATCGTGGCAACCGCAGCATAGAATTGATGCAGGACAACCCAGCATACTGTGCCTGTGACTAATCCCCCGTTTCCAAGAGAGCGTTTGGCAAGGCCCCTGAATACAACCTCTTCTGCCACTCCGGCGAGAGCAGAAAGCAGCATATGCATAAGCAGTACGTTCGAAAGCTCAGGAACTCCTACGCCTCTGTGTAAGTCTATAGCTATGTATATTGCCAGTGCCGGGCCGCAGAGAAACAGGAAAGTCCGCACCAAACTACGAGGTGTTTCTATGGCGCCTAAAAAATGCGGCAGAGGCAGAGTTCGCAGTTTGTCCCTTGCCTGAGTAATTCTTTTCACTGCCGTTTCAAATGTCAAAACCCTGCCCACCTTCTGCTCAGAAAACCGCAGCATGCTCTCATAGTCTATCGATTCGTCAGTTAAGCAGGTGCACCTGCCGGCATCCCTGTCGTTTTTCCAGGAGTTTAATTGTCCATGTCATCTCAACAGGGCGACAGTGCCAATTCACCACCATCGAGAAAAATCGTCTGACCTGTCATGTAATTAGAAGCGTCGGAAGCCAGGTAAAGGGCCAGCAGCCCCAGGTCACGTACGTTCCCCGTCCTGCCCAGAGGGATGCAGCGAAGCATTTGCTCCCTAAGCTGCGGGTCATTATGGATTTTTGTCGTGAGTGATGTGGGGAAATCCCCCGGCCCTATAGCATTGACATTAATGTTGAAAGGAGCCCACTCCAGGGCTAAACAGCGGGTAAACATACTCACCCCTGCTTTACTGACATTACATGATATCCAATAAGGAAGCCCCATGTCCGCATTGACAGAGCTGAGGTTGATCACCTTGCCTTTTCTTTGATTTATCATATAGGGGCCCACAGCCCTGGTGCAAAGAAAAACACTGGTCAGATTGGTGTTTATGGTGCGGTGCCATTCCTCCTCGCTCATGGGAGTATCCGGGTCAGCTACTTCCTCCCACCCAGGGAGTTTTACCCCAGGCAAGGGGATTAATTGCTTTGCAAAACTTGCACCAGCATCATTAACAAGTATATCTATCCTGCCAAACTCGGAGATAGCCTTTTTTACCATATTCTCCACCTGGTCTGCATTGGTAACATCAGTGGGAACCGCAAGGGCGCGCTGGCCTAATTTCCTGATTTCCTTAGCCGTTCCCTCAATCTGCTCCACGGTGCGGGCCGCCACTACTACATCGACACCGGCTTCAGCGAACACCAGTGCAATGGCCTTGCCAATCCCCCTACCAC
>JAGGZD010000037.1 GCA_021162245.1 Dehalococcoidia bacterium
CCGCATGGGAACAGGACATCGAGAATGTGCCTGAAAGGGCCGGCAGAAGACAAGATAAGGAAAAGGCAATGGAGAGAATGCGCCAACTGGGATACATGTGAGTTGGGGCAGGAAACCCAGCTTTCACCGGGTGAAGAAGTAGTACTACACTGGAGCCCTGAAAGCAGCAACATTCCGCTTGGCTAGAGGCGAGAATTTTAAGCTGGTGATTTAGATCGGATAAGAGTCTCAGTACAAAATATTGATTTAATAAGCAGAAAAAGGAGGACTAGAGATGAGTGTTACAAAAACAGGACAAAAGGGTGTTACCATTTATGACTCCACAAAAGCCTATAACGGTTACAATTTTTTCTGCCCTTTTTGGGAGTTAGAGTCTCAGATTGAGTATTGCTGGCTAATGGACATGGAAGGTAGATTTGTTCATCGGTGGCAAACGCCATATCCTCCAGGATGCCATGGAATACTTCTGCCCAACGGTAATGTTCTCTTTGCAGGAAAATTAAAAACAATGTCAGAATTGGGGTTAGGCTGGTCAGAGGAATTTAGCGGCCTTGGCGGCATACTTATTGAGCTTGACTGGGATAGCAATATAGTCTGGCAAGCCGAGGTGCCTTATCAAGGCCATGATTTCACTGTAATGCCAAATGGTCATATTATGTATGTTGCCTGGGAACCAAAAGGAGTTGTCCCTGATGAAATTGCTGCCAAAGTAAAGGGCGGTCGCCCTGGGACTGAGCTAAATGGAAAGATATGGGGCGATGTCCTGGTTGAAATCGACCGTGATGGTAACAGGGTATGGGAGTGGCTTGCATATGAGCACCTTGACCCTGAAATAGATGCCTTGTGTCCATTGGAAAATCGCTCGCAGTGGCCTTACTTAAATTCTGTTTGGATTTGCCACGATGGGAATATTCTACTGAGTACGCGTTATTTAAATCAGGTTACTAAGATTGATTACAAAACTGGGAAAGTAATAGGGAGATATGGTAAGGGTAAAATTTTCCACCAGCATGATTGCAGAGAGTTAGATAATGGAAATATTCTTCTTTTTGATAACGGAACACACCGTCATGAATATAAGCCCGAGTATTCACGGGCAGTTGAACTCAACCCTGACACAGATGACATAGTATGGGAGTATAAGGCTAATCCTCCGTCTGATTTCTTTTCAGCTCATTCTGGTGGCTGTGAACGACAACCCAACGGCAATACAGTCATAATTGAGACATCCAAGGGGAGAATGTTTGAAGTAACACCCAGTGGTGAAATAGTATGGGAGTATGTTAATCCACGCTACACTCAATATGTTGGCAGGCTCAAGAATGAGATATGGCGAGTGCATCGTTATCCCTACGACTACCCTGGACTTAAAGGGAAAGACCTTGCTCCAGAAAATCTCGCCTGGGTTAATCGAATTTGGGGGCCTGATGCTTTCGTTAAAGATATAAAACCTTGTATATTTTGATGTGTATTAAATTTACCAGGAGGGAAACTTAAATGAGTTATGCTAGAACTAGTCTTAAAGGTGTAATGTTTTATGACTCTACAAGAACCTACAACGGTGTTACACTCCTCACTCCGACGGAAGGAAATGGCATTTGGCTCATCGACATGATGGGTAGGCTTGTAAACCATTGGGAGATACCTTGTCAAACTGGACCTGATGCCAAACTTCTTCCTAACGGAAATGTACTTTATGCTGGCAAAATTGCCAGCATTCCGCTAGCTGACATTGAAGGCACTTCTGGAATCATAGCGGAGGTAGATTGGAATGGCAATGTAGTATGGCAATACAAAGACCCATATTTACATCATGCCTTTGACCGAATGAAAAATGGGAATACTTTAGTTCTCAAATGGGTAGAGTTGCCTGATGATATTGCAGCTAAGGTTAAAGGGGGTGACACTGGAACTGAAAAGAAGGGGACAATGTGGGGTGATGCCATCCAGGAAATCACACCTGATGGAAGGGTGAGCTGGGAATGGATTGTTCATGAACACCTCGACCCAAGTGCAACCCCCCGCTGCCCAATTTGCCCACGTAGCACGTGGCTCCATACCAATGCTGTTAGTGAACTGCCTGACGGGAATATCCTGGTCAGCTTTATGCTGAGCAATACTATCGCTATCATTGATAAGAAAACAGGTAACACTAAATGGCAATGGGGCGAAAGCGAGTTATCACACCAGCATTGCCCTACTGTGCTAGACAATGGCAATATCTTAGTATTTGATAACGGCATGCATCCATACGGATTCGCATGGGGTTTTTCGAGGGTTATTGAGGTTAATCCAAAAACTAATGACATGGTCTGGATATATGGTGGTGGGCGTGAGGATTGTCTTGATTTCTATTCACCAACGTTGGGGAGCTCTGAGCGACTGCCCAATGAAAATACTTTGATTTGTGAAGGAACAACAGGAAGGGTCGTTGAAGTTAACTCTGCATCCGAGATAGTATGGGAATTTAGTAACAACCTGCCTTCATATGAACCATACCCAGCTCAAACGAGAAGCCACATGGTTTATTCTGCCTACCGATATGGAATGGATTACTCTGGGCTAAAAAACCCTGGGCCTATGTCTATAAAGAAGCAACCTGCTCCAGGCACACCCCCCAAAGACGGTGAAGAGGCTATGGTAACACGACTTGGCTTCCTGGGTTATTGACACATCTCCTGGTGCAAAGAAGTTGAGAGGTAAATTGAAACCAAGAATTAGAAGATGGCTCAGTTAACAAAAATGAACGAAAGGAGAAAAATGACAGAGCAAGAAAAGAAAAAGAAATGTGCCGAATTGGTCAGCAAATCAAAAGAGGTAATCCGCGAGACATTCAGAAACTTTAACCCCATCGATACAGCTATTACCTGGACGGGCGGGAAAGATAGCACTACGAATCTCTGGATAATCCGTCAAGTATGTACCGAAGATAATATCGATCTCCCTAAAGTCATGACTATTGACGAAGGCGATGCTTTCCCAGAGATCACAGACTTCCTCATAAAAACATCAAAAAAATGGAATATAGACCTCCAATGGCTTTGTAACTTCGACGTGCTTAAGAGCGCTATGAGCCACCTGGGCAACACCGTTAAAGTTAAAGACCTGAATAAACGTAATCAAGCTGAATTGGAGCGAATTGGTTCCAAAGAAGATTCATTTACCTTTGAAGCAGAATCTCAACAGGGCAATCACCTGATGAAAACCGTTATGTTTAATCAATTTGTTGAAGAGAATAATATAAAAGCTATGTTTATGGCCCTCCGCAGGGATGAGCAAGCAGCAAGGAAGAGCGATGAATACTTCACAAAGAAAGAAAGCGGATATTTAATGCCCGAGCATACAAGAGTATCCGCAATCCTGCACTTCACGGAAAGAGATATATGGAATACCACCAAACTATATAATATCCCCTACTGTTCACTCTATGAGATAGGCTATCGTTCCCTGGGAGCCAGAACTACCAGCAACCCAGGGGAAGTCGGCGTGCCCGCATGGGAACAGGACATCGAGAATGTGCCTGAAAGGGCCGGCAGAAGACAAGATAAGGAAAAGGCAATGGAGAGAATGCGCCAACTGGGATACATGTGAGTTGGGAGCGGCAACATTGAAGAGCAGGTAACTGCAAATTTGGGCAGGGCCATTCTGAAAATTTAGAAAGGGGGCACCAAAATGAGATATGGAGGACATGGTGGCCGAGAAATTGTGGACAGAGTGATAGCTTCGCCATCCGAGGCAAAGGACTCTATTAAAGGACTAAAACAGATAGCTATTACCGGGCGAATCGCTAGAGAGTGTATTAACATCGCCTATGGCTTTTTTACCCCCCTGGAAGGCTTTATGGGCAGAGCAGATGTAGAGGCAGTGTGTAAGAAGATGACATTGGTGAACGGGATACTTTGGCCCATCCCGATTGTCTTTGACATCTCCAAGGAGGAAATCAATGAGAAAGGAATTAAGAAAGGAGACACTGTTCTGCTCGTTTATCAAGATAAGGCTTTGGCTACTCTGGAGGTAGAGCAGATATTTAGTTACGATAAGACAAAAATAGCACAGTCTGTGCTGGGCACAACTGATGCAAAACACCCCGGGGTAAGAATACTTCATGAGATGGGGGACAAATTCATTGGGGGAAAGGTCACTCTAGTGAATACCCCCAGATTTAATCCACCATTCGATAAGTTTTGGTATACACCTAAGGAGATGAGGGAAAGGTTTGCGGAGAGAGGCTGGCAGAGAATAGTAGCACACCAAACTAGAAACGTGCCTCATAGCGGCCACGAATGGCTAATGAAAGGAGCCTGGTTTTCTGCCAATGGCGAACTCCCAGTGGAAAAACTACAAACAGGAATATTGGTGAGCTGCATAATTGGACCAAAGCGAGTGGGAGACTACATAGATGAGGCTATTGTCTTAGGACACCAAGTACTACATGAAGCTAGATATTTTAGAGATGATATACATATGGTTTCTATTGCTTTATGGGATATGCGGTACGCTGGACCAAAAGAGGCTATCTTTCATGCCATTTTGAGAGAGAATTTAGGTTGTACTCATCACATGTTCGGTAGAGATCATGCAGGCGTAGGCACTTACTATGATCCATATGATGCCCATAGAATATTTGATCAAATTCCTGAGGCTAGCTTGAATATCAAACCAATACGTATCTTAGAATGGTGGTATTGCCCAATATGTGGAGAGGTAACTTACTCCGGGCTCTGCGGGCATAGCCAGGAAAAACAAGCATTTAGTGGCACTATGATTAGAAGTATGATACAGGATAAGGTTAAGCCCACCAAACTTATCTTCAGGCCAGAGGTGTTCGACAATCTAATGAAGTGCACTAATGAATATGGGTTTGGCTCTCCCTTCTGCACAGAGGAATATTTGAGCAAAAGGCAACCTATATTTGAACTTCCAATATTATAGTAAATAGGCAAATAGCAATACCCTGTTGCGAAATTTAAGGAGGTCAAAAATCTCTGAAATGTATTCTATCAATTTATGGATTAACGAAGAGAGGTATGATAAATTGAACCAGGTTGGTTTAGCCAATGTGGCTAAAGATGTATTAGCAGGAATGAAAGTGCTCAAACTACAATGCACAAAAGAGCAGAAGGATAGGATTTTACAGTTTTACCCAATGGCTAAATTCGATTCCGCCACCACTAGAAGCATTGAACTACTCCCAGCAGAGGCGAAAGACAAAATGTTCAACCTGGTCATCAAGAAAGGGAATTTGGATATTATAGAAGAATTTTTCGAAAGCATAAGCTAAGAACGTGAAGATACAAGCTAAGAATATAAAATTGTTTAAACCTCCTTGGCTTGGAATAAGTGTAATGCTGGCTGTGGTTATTCTGTCATACCTGGCACTACTGCTAATATCGAGAGGAGCAGAAACACCTGATGAAGGTATGGCTCTAACCAGCATAACTGGATTACTTTTTGGATTTTTTTTGCTGAGTTTTGTGATCTCCGCCATCGCTGTTGTGGCTGGGATTGGGGGTGGGACTCTATTCACCCCCTTCATGCTAGCTTTCACACCCATTGACAGCCTGATAATTAGAGGAACTGGTCTGATAATAGCAATGTTCAGTGGTCTAGCATCTACGGGGCCATTTACAAAGAGCGGGATAGGCAACCTGAAGCTCTCTATCTACAGTTGCTGTGGTTATGGAATAGGCGGTTTCATAGGAGCTCAAGGTGCGCTATGGGTAGCCAACCAGACGGGGATAAATGGTGAGGGAATTATTAGAATAGCGCTTGGCGGCATTGTTCTGGCGATTGCTCTCTACTTCCTTCGAGGAGGCGTGAAAAGAGAATGGCCTGAAGTGAAGAAGGTAGACCACTTCACTCAATGGTTAGGAATTACTCAGCCTTACTATGAAAAATCTCTGGAAAAAGTTGTTGATTATCAGGCAACCAGAGCTGGATGGGGACTTGTGGCTACATGTAGCATTGGTATAATTTCTGGCTTCTTCGGTTTAGGAGCAGGATGGGCAATAGTCCCTTCAATGAACCTCATAATGGAAATCCCGCTTAAGGTAGCAGTTGCTTCTAGTGGAATCTTAATCGGTATGGGAAATTGCATAACAGTATGGCCTTACCTTCATGCCGGAGCAATAATTCCATTGTTTGTAGCCCCATGGCTGGCTGGACTGTTTATAGGAGGAATAACAGGAGCACATGTTTTAATTAGAGTTAGAGCTACTTCTATAAGATTCATTTTGATCGGGATAATGCTTTTTTCAAGCTTTGGGCTGGTAACAAAAGGTTTGATAAGCCTGGGATATATTCCCAGCCTCCCCAGAGCAGCCTACGTAGCAGCGTTGTTAATTATCATGGCGGGAGTTGTCCTCGCTATAATAGGTAAATTACCCAAATTTGGAGGTAGCAGGTAAGATATATGGATAAACCTAAGATACCTCTTTCACAGATTGTTTATGGAAGATTTATCTACTGGCTTTGCATCACGGCAGCAGTGATCTGCACAATAGGCCCTGTAGTAGCCATAGCATCTCCAGATAACAACTTCATGAACCCCCACTACCTCTTCTCTGCCATTTGGGAAGGGAAAAACCCTGAAATGATCTGGCTACAGATGGGCAACGGATTCCCGGGAGGGAATTTCTGGCTACATAATTTAAGTACTGGCGACGGATTAATCCAGTTTGGGTTGGCGATAGGTTGTTCCTCTGCTTCTGTGGCATTAATGGCCACAGCTATAGCATATTTCAGGGAGAAACCCAGAGCTTATAAGTGGGCACTGCTCTCTCTCTGGATTGCAGTTATGATCATCTTATCTGCACTGGGCACATATCAGACTTAAATAATTCTGGCTGTTGAAATAAATACATTTTTCCAGAACTCAGTATTAACCATATTGACAATCAGTGCAAAATCCCCTGGCAAGAAAGCGTATAATAGATTATCAATCAAAAAGGAGGCTAAAAACTATGAGCAATATGAAACTGGAGAAAGAATATGCATTGATTGGAGCCACATTGATAGATGGAAATGGAGGCATTCCTGTTAAGAATGTCACTATCGTTGTGAGAAATGGTGTCATAGAAGAAGTAGGCGATAAAAAGTCAGTGAGGCTGGAGGATAGTATCCAGAAAGTTGACATATCTGGATTTTATCTAATGCCTGGTTTGATAGATGCTCATGTCCACATTATAGGTGTTGCACAGGGCCCACTCATAGATAACATTATTGAACCAAATTACCTCCAGGCTATTAGAACAGTCGCTGAAGCGGGGAAACTTCTGGACCACGGATTCACGGCAGTAAGAAGCGCAGGCTCAAGATATGATGTTTATCTAAAGAGAGCGATAGAGGAAGGAACAATACCCGGCCCACGAATACTAGCTTGCGGCCTTGGCCTTTGCAGGTCAAGGGGGCATGGGGATTCTGTGCGCAGGGACATATATGAGATTCCGGAAGAATGGGCTGACCAGGGCCGCCCCAAGGCTCAAACAGTTGACGGGGTAGAAGAGATCCGCAAAGCAATCCGCAAGCTGGTTGCCCAGAATGTCGACCACATTAAATTCTGGGCAACAGGCGGTGGCGCCTGGGAGAAGGAAAGATGTACGGATATGCACTTCAGCATGGAAGAAATGAAGACGATCATAGATGAATCTCACATGGTTGGCTTGAAAGTGATGTGCCACGCAGAAAGTTTGCAAAGTGTCAAAACTATAGTAGAACTCGGAGTAAATTCAGTTGAACATGGCGACAATGAAGATGGAGACGAACTGGACGAAGAAACATGCAGAAAGATGGCCGAGAAAAACATCTTTCTTACTCCCACACTATCAATATATCCTATTGAACTGGAGGCAGGAGAGGAAATACCACAATATTTGATAAATGGCTGGAAAAGGGCAATCAAAAACGGCGTGAAGATTCTTTCGGGCACCGACGCATGGGCAGACCCTATTACACCCTACGGGAAATATAATATCGGGGAAATTAAACTCCTCGTAGACCTCCTGGGAATGACTCCTTTACAGGCAATTACCTCAGCCACCAAATTCGGGGCTGAAGCTTGCAGTATCGATGATAAGGTTGGAACTATAGAAAAGGGGAAATTGGCTGATTTACTCGTAGTTAAAAAAGACCCCAGTAAAAACGTCGATATCCTGCTTGATAAAGAAAATATCAAATATGTTGTGAAGGATGGAAATCTAGCAGCTGAACACTGAACCCCATTCTTAACTGCACTTAAGGTTCACCTCAACTTATCCACCTTGGGCCTTACTTTGCTAGCCTCTGTTTCAAGTCGTTTAACTCTTAAACTTGACGATGGAGGTAATAGGAATGGCAACCAGAGCAAGACTTGGTCTCTACCTCAAAAACGAGGAGATTAAGAGACAAATCAAAGTGGCAGCAGCTAAGCGGGGAATGACCGCAACCGCTTACTGTGCCCGAGCTATTGAAGAACGTCTTGTCAGGGATGGAGAGAGGGGCGCTAACAACGAAGTCCAGAATAAACTGGCTTTCTTATCTGGCATGGACAAGCTCAGGCAGGAGATAGGCCCTATTGGCATACCCACCGCAGAGCTGAAGGCAGGCGGAAATAAAGAATATGCCACAAGAACCAGGGCTGGTAGTTGTAGATGCCTCGGTAGTTCTGAAATGGCAGCTTGATGACGAAGAATATATTCCGCAAGCCACCACACTAAGAAATGATTTCTATGCACAGGGAGCTATCAAAGCTATAGCCCCCTATCTTCTAATCTACGAAGTGGTAAATGGCATCCTTACTGCCACCAGAAGGAAAAAGATTGGCTTCACATAAAGCACCAGAGGTTATGGATAACTTCATGAAGTTGGGAGTAGAGCTGAAAGAGGTGGAGTCAAAAAGAGTTTTGGAATTAGCCCTGGAGCACAATCTATCCACCTACGACGCTGCCTATCTTGCCCTGGCCGAAAGTGAGCGCTGCAAGCTCTGGACTGGAGACAGACCATTTTACCAGGCAGCCAAAGCTACCCTGCCTTGGGTAAAGTGGATCGGCGATTATGCTCCAACGAGACAAAGATGAGTGACAGCTTAAAGGCGTTCAATACTTACATTCGCACTATCAAAGAATTAGCGTTAGGTAACGCTACTGAGCATACCCACCGTTCCGCACTAAAATCACTGGTCGAATCATTGAGCGATGGTGTAGTGGCTACTAATGAGCCTCGGCGCGTAGCGTGTGGTGGTCTATAAGAGAGATATTCACAGTATTCCAAAATGGACTTAAGACCGACCGTGACGAGCTTTTCTTCGATTTTGATAGCCAAATGCTTGAAGAGCGAATGTGCACCCTCTTTGACAAGAACTATGGAGATGACTTCAAGCAGCGGTATCGTGTCTTTGCTTCATCTAGCTTTGACATTGAGACGCGGCGGGACCAAACAGTTTTTGATAGGAAACATATCAAGCAATGCCTCTATCGCCCCTTTGATACTCGCTACCTCTACTATGACCCAAACCTGACAAGCCGGCCAGCATACAAGGTCATGCATCATGCGCTGGCAGGGGAGAATTTATGTCTTATAACTACACGCCAAACTAAGTTTGAATTCACAGCAATAGCTACTACTGGATTGAGTGAGAAAGCGTGTGCCAATTCTCTCGACATTAATACAGTATTCCCCCTCTACCTCTACCCCACCAAGGGTGAGATGCAGTTTGAGGGAGGTCGCCGCTCCAACCTCAGCCCTGAGTGTATCAAGGTGTTCTCAGATAAACTGGATCTGAACTTTATTGAAGATGGCAAAGGAGACCTTGAGGAAACTTTCGGCCCTGAAGATATTTTTAATTATGCCTATGCTGTTTCCCATTCGCCTACCTACTGCAGTCGCTATGCCGAGTTCTTAAAGATAGATTTCCCCAGGTTGCCATTCACCTCGGATAAAGAGCTTTTCAAGGCACTGGTAGCTAAAGGGACAGACCTCGTGTCTCTTCACCTTATGGAGTCTCACAAGC
>JAGGZD010000015.1 GCA_021162245.1 Dehalococcoidia bacterium
AGGCTTATGCGGGAAAGGATAAAGACCGGCAAATTAACCCACTCAAAAGATTATCGCCTCATTCGGTAAGATCTTATATGATTCAACGACCCGAAGTTGGGTTAGCTCGTTAAATGATTTGACACGCAGTCTCTTCCAGCGTAAGACGAGCCTGATTGTGAGCAATAGTGGGGCAAACTGAGAATGTGTTAATAGCCGTTGAAGCAGTACAGGCTTGTTTTATCTCTGGACGGACCTGTGCTAGCATGGAAAGAGAGGGGATATTTATGTAATGAATGCTGCTCTTAAGGAATATTGAACAAAGACCAAAAAAGAAGGTAAAAATGGCTAAAAGGAAAAATTTATTAGCTGTAGTTGGGATAGTAATATTGCTGCTATGTTTATCTGAGGTAACTTAGTGAAAACAAAAACTTGAAAAAGGCTATATAAAGAGAGAGCAGACCCTAACTACTCTCTCTTTTTCATGGTAAACAGCTCGGTTTTGTAACAACTTTACATAACGTGCAGGCTAAACTCACCTGGTGACGCTGCCAGTGCACCAGATTGACGGTGACGGGTGGGAATGCTAGAGTTGTCAGGGTGTTTTATGTGGCAGAAACTGACCAGATGCTATCCTCTCCAGCTTGAGTTAATTCCCCTGACTTTGCTCATTTTGTCTTTCTATATAGTCCTGTCAAATTATTCGTCGCTTCCGGAGTCCATTCCGTTTCATTTTGACGCACAGGGCAACCCCGATGATTGGAATAGCAAAGAAAGGATTTTTTTGCTGCCCTCTATAGCTGCTGCGGTGTTCGTTTTATTGACTTCTTTCAATGTCTGGTTTGCCAGTGTAAACGATCCGAAATGCCTTATCAACCTTCCTGAAAAGAGAAAAGAAGCGCTAACCGAGGCGCAAGCCGAGCTGCTTCGCCTTTTCATAGGTCGCTGCCTTTTTATTCTCAAAATTCTAATCCTGGGTCTTCTTACTTATTTGACATGGCAAACGGTAGAGTTAGCCATGGGTAATGTGAGCAGGCTGGGATCGCTTTTCTGGCTGATTACATCTGTGTTGGTAATCTTCGTCGTTTACATGGTTTGGAAAAGTTTTCGATTGACTAAAGCGCCAGGTGATGTGTCTGTGTGATTGAACAAAATGGCAAAACCTTCGCTAGCATTGATTATGGTATAATCCCCTTCCAGGAAAATCAGGAAAAATACAGAAAGGAGCATGGAGACAGAATGGACATAAGAGAAGAAATTGCGAGTTTAAAAGATGAGTTGATTGCCTTGAGGAGAGATTTTCATATGCATCCCGAGTTGGGCTTTCAGGAACTTAGAACATCGAAAATAGTGGGGGATTATCTTGAGAATCTTGGCATGGATGTGACTAGAGGAGTTGGGAAAACAGGAGTAGCTGGTCTTTTAAAAGGAAAAGAAAAAGGAAAGACTCTTATGCTGAGATCCGATATGGATGCGCTACCTGTTCAGGAATTGAATGACGTTTCATACAGGTCACAGAACGATGGCGTGATGCATGCCTGTGGACACGACGGTCATATCGCGATGCTGCTTGCTAGCGCTAAGATACTGTCCAGGCATAAAGGTGAGTTAAAGGGGAACATCAAATTTATTTTTCAGCCTTGTGAAGAGACTATGCCTGGCGGAGCGAAAGCCATGATCGATGATGGTGTCATGGAGAATCCGCATGTGGATGCTGCATTTGGATTGCACCTGGCAAGTGAGATTCCCATTGGGAAGATAGGCATAACAGAAGGAGCCATGATGGCTGCTGGCGATAAATTCGTTATTGACATAATAGGGAAAGGAGGGCATGGCGCTATGCCTTCCCTGGCAGTTGACCCTGTGTTTATCTCTTCCTATGTAATTCAGGCGCTTCAAGCTATTGTCAGTAGAGAGGTAGATAGCTGTGATGCTATCGTGGTGTCTATAGGCATGATAGAAGGGGGAACTGCATTCAACGTAATACCCGGTACTGTGAGGCTCACGGGGACGGTGAGGACTTTGAACGAGAGTCTGCACAGGGAAGTTCCCGGTAAGATGGAGAGGATTATTAAAGGAGTCTGTGAGGCATTTCGCGGGCAATATAAGCTTGATTACCAGGCTGGAGTTCCGGTGTTGGTAAATGATGCGGAGAAAATGAAATTTGTCAGACTTATCGCTGAACAGGTTGTTGGTAAAGAGCGTGTTCAGGACTTTCCTGCAGGAATGGGCTATGACGATATGTCATATTTTACGCAGGCGGTTCCGGGGGCTTTCTATTTTATTGGCTCAGCCAATAAAGATAAGGGAACGGATTATCCTCATCACAACCCTCGATTTGATATTGATGAGGATAGCTTGCTTATAGGTACGGAGATGCATGTTAAGCTCGCGCTGGGTTTTCTCAAGGATTAACTTCAGGACTGATGAACAAGCTCAGGTAAAACTGGAAATAGCCTCTTCAGTAAGTTGTTAGTTGAACTACTTGCTGCCTGTATCCTGGTGCCTCATATGATGCAATGGCGGATAGTTTTTATATCTCTGTTATATCGGCGTGGTAGCTCTGTAATGACCTGACTTCCATTTTGCCGTGGTGGTATGTAGCAATACCTCTCACAGCCGCAGCCGCAGCAGCCAGCGTGGTTATGTATGGTATCCTGTACTTTATTGCTGTCTTACGGATGTAAGAGTCATCATACTGGCCCAGTTTGCCAATGGGCGTATTTACCACCAGCTGAATCTCGCCGTTTTTGATGGCATCCACGATGTTGGGTCTTCCCTCATGCATCTTCAGGATCATGTCGGAATTGATGCCCTGCCTTTTCAGGACATCATATGTACCCCGCGTCGCTTTGAGTTTAAATCCAAGCTCGACAAATCGCCTCGCTGTTTCTATCAAGATAGAATCGTCCTTGCCCGCCACTGTTAGTAGAATGGTCCCATGTTCAGGGAGCTTCTGTTGTGCGGCTTCTTCCGCCTTGACATAAGCATGGCCGAAGGAATCACCCATTCCCAGCACCTCTCCTGTAGAGCGCATTTCCGGTCCTAGCACGGGGTCCACCTCGGGAAACATAGAAAAGGGGAAAACCGCTTCTTTAACTCCGAAGTGGCGGATCTTTCGCGGTTTGATGTGCAGGCCGGAGAGTTTCTTGCCCAGCATGAGCTGGGTGGCAATGTGCACCATGGAGATATTGCATACCTTGGAGACCAGAGGTACGGTACGCGACGCGCGGGGATTAGCTTCCAGTACGTAAACGACGTCGTTGGTGATGGCATACTGGATATTCATTAAACCCACGATACCCAGTTCGCGCCCCATCTTCCTGGTGTACTCGTAGATGGTATTGATATGTTCTTGGGGCAGGCTGACCGGAGGGATGACGCAGGCCGAATCGCCGGAGTGGACGCCAGCGAGCTCGATGTGCTCCATGATCGAGGGCACGAAGGCCATTTCTCCATCGGCAATGGCGTCTGCTTCGGTTTCGATGGCATTCTCCAGGAACTTGTCGATTAGAATAGGCCTGTCAGGGGTCACGTCCACGGCTGTTTCCACATATGCTTTGAGTGTATCCTCGTCGTAAACAATCTCCATACCACGACCTCCAAGCACATAAGAGGGCCGTACCATCAGTGGATACCCTATTCTGTGGGCAACTTCCACAGCCTCTGTGAAATCGATGGCCATGCCGGATTCTGGCATGGGAATACCCATCTCTTCCATTCTGCGACGGAAGCGGTCCCTGTCCTCAGCGAGGTCTATCGCTCTGGGGGAGGTGCCCAGTATCCTGACGCCAGCTTCGGCTAGTTCATTGGCAATGTTGAGTGGTGTCTGGCCGCCAAACTGTACGATTATCCCTTCAGGCTGTTCTTTTTCATAAATGCTGAGCACGTCTTCAACCGTCAGCGGTTCAAAGTAAAGCTTATCTGAAGTGTCGTAGTCCGTGGAAACCGTCTCTGGGTTGCAATTGACCATAATTGTCTTGTAGCCTTCGTCTCGCAGGGCAAAAGCCGCATGGACACAGCAGTAATCAAATTCTATGCCCTGACCGATGCGGTTTGGACCACCTCCCAACACCATTACCTTCCGCCCGTTGCTTTTCTCAGTACTGTCGGGTGCGTTGTAAGTGGAGAAATAATATGCTGCATTCTCCACGCCGCTTACGTGAATCGCTTCCCATCCTTCTACTACACCGATAGAGATGCGCCTGTGGCGAATCTCTTTCTCCGTCACGCCGAGTAATTGTGACATATAGTGGTCTGAAAAGCCGTCCTTCTTGGCTCGTATCAGCAAATCATCGGGCGGCATTTCGCCAGTGTAACGAAGTATCTCTTCTTCCAATTCCACCAGTTCCTTCATTTGCTGGATAAACCAGGGCTTGATATAGGTCTTGTGGTAGAGCTCCTGTACAGAGGCACCTTTACGTAGGGCTTCGTACATGATGAACTGCCTCTCGCTGGAGGGGTCCTTAAGTAAGCCCATAAGTTGCTCCAGGGATTTCTGGTGGAAGTCCATGGCAAAACCCAGGCCATAGCGCCCATTTTCCAGGGAGCGAATCGCTTTTTGGAAAGCCTCCTTGTAGGTCTTGCCTATGCTCATTACTTCACCCACGGCTCGCATCTGTGTGCCCAGCCTGTCATCCGCATCGCGGAATTTTTCGAAAGCCCAGCGGGCGAACTTGACCACGACATAGTCTCCCGAAGGAGTATATTTATCCAGAGTGCCTTCTCTCCAGTAGGGAATTTCATCCAGGGTGAGGCCTGCAGCCAATTTTGCGGATACCAGGGCGATGGGAAAGCCAGTTGCCTTTGACGCCAGCGCTGAGGAGCGTGAAGTCCTGGGATTGATTTCTATAACCACAATGCGGTCGGTCATGGGGTCATGGGCAAACTGGATATTGGTGCCACCTACCACCTTTATTGCCTCTACTATGCGATAAGAATATTCCTGAAGCTGCTTCTGCAGCTCAGGGGCAATGGTGAGCATGGGCGCGGTGCAAAAGGAATCACCCGTATGAATACCCATGGCGTCCACGTTCTCGATGAAGCACACGGTGATCATTTGTCCCTTGGCATCTCGTACTACCTCCAGCTCCAGTTCTTCCCAACCTAGCACAGATTCCTCTATCAATACCTGGTTGATGAGGCTTGCCGTTATTCCGCGACTGACAATGATGCGCAGGTCCTCTACGTTGTAAACCAGTCCCCCACCGGTCCCCCCCATGGTATAGGCAGGGCGTACGACCACTGGATAGCCCAGCGTCGCTGCTACTCTTTCCGCTTCCTCAATGTTGTAAACCACCTCACTACGTGGCATTTCTATCCCCAGTTGAGCCATTGTTTCTTTGAAAGCAATACGGTCCTCGCCGCGCCTGATAGCGTCAACTTCGATGCCTATCACCTTAACACCGTATTTCTTCAGCACCCCTGCCTCCGCCAGTTCGGCGCTGAGGTTCAGTCCTGACTGGCCACCCAGGTTGGGTAACAGGGCATCGGGGCGCTCTTTTTTGATTATTCGGGTTAGCGAATTGAGGTTAAGTGGCTCGATGTATGTTGCATTGGCCATTACTGGGTCGGTCATGATGGTCGCGGGGTTGGAATTGACCAGGACGATTTCAAAGCCCAGTTCGCGCAGGGCTTTGCAGGCCTGGGTTCCGGAGTAGTCAAACTCGCAAGCCTGGCCAATCACGATGGGTCCAGAGCCAATGATTAATATTTTGTTGATATCATCTCTCTTCGGCATTACGCAATCACCTTCCTTACTAATCTGCTTTTGCTGTATCAGGGTAGCAACTTGGTGCTATATAACCCATTTGTTCCGAAATGGTATCAGGAAAATCAATATAAATAAAGGGAAAGCCTCTCCCAGTATAGGCTGAATGGGAGCGATTTTCGCTGTTGTGATCACGACATCCTGATATATAAGGGAGGATACTTTAGAGGGAGGGGACCATTTGTAGAACAACAGTCTTCAGGAACCGGGGTTCGGGAGTTTGAATCTCCCTGAGTGCTTCGCCTTATTCCTGCCTGTTGAAGACCCAGATGGCGGCTGATAGTAGCGCCACCCCCACCGCTGCCACCACCAGCGCCGACTCCAGGATATTCATGGTGTGGCCGAAGACGGTCACCCCGGCCACCTCGCTGCCCAGGAATACCTGTCGGATGGCGTCTATGCCGTAGGTCACCGGGTTCAATTTGGAGAGCACCTCCAACCAGGTGGCCACTCCTGAGATGGGAAAGAAGATACCTGAAAGGAACATCAGCGGGAATATCACCAACTGCATCACCATCTGGAAGCCCTGTTGCGAGCGCATGCGGGCACCGATTAACAATCCTAGCCCGGAAAGTGAGAGTGAGAGGATTAATAGCAGCGGCAGCAGAGCAAGCACCATGCCCGGGGTTATAGAGACGTTGAGGAAGGGCGCTAGCACCAGCATTATGGCCCCCTGGATAATGGCAATGGCAGCAGCGCCGGTGGCCTTGCCGACCAGCACACCGCTACGGCTCAAAGGAGAGACCAATACCTCTTTTAGAAAGCCGAACTCCCTGTCCCAGACGATGGACACGCCGGACATTACAGCGGTCATCAGCACCGTCATGGATAGGATACCGGGGTACATAAACTGGATATAATCGACGCCGGGTGTCGTCTGGCCGATGAGATTTCCGAAACCGGCGCCAAATATCACCAGGAATAAAAGTGGCATGGTAAAGGAAGAAATCATCCGCGACCTGTCCTGGATAAAACGCAGGAACTCGCGGTAGGCTATCA
>JAGGZD010000074.1 GCA_021162245.1 Dehalococcoidia bacterium
GAACCTTCTTTACATCCTGTCCCTCTTCTACTGCCTTCTTAACCATCTCCCCTACTTCATCAACCTCACCACCTATCACTCTATCCCTTATCTTGGTCAAGTCTACCATCTCTGTAACCTCCTTATTATACTTTTATTATGGTTCGTTTATTTCCGAATAACCCGGACAATCATTCACCTGAGCTTTTTACCTATAATGCACTACTATTGTTTTATTTCAAATTCTTTATTTAGCTTGTCTCTGAGCTTTAATATACCTCAGTGCATTCTTATCACGAGCCAGAATCAGGTCAGTAGCCAAAACAGTTGGGCGTACTTTAGCCACATTTATAACTGGACAATTCATTCCTGCAGCAATCGCAATAGCCAGGAAAGTAGTGTTAATCAAACCTCGGTTAGGCAAACCAAAAGAAACATTGCTAGCACCCAATGTTATATTTACTCCCAGTTCAGCTTTGATCTTACGTATAGTTTCTATAGTCACTAATGCACTTCTGGCATCTGCCCCCACAGTCATAGTTACACAATCAACAACAATATCTTCACGTGGAATGCCTAATTTCTCAGTTCTTTCCACAATTTTGTGAGCAATGGACACACGTCGATCCACATCGTTTGGTATACCATCATCATCTACTGTCATTCCGATGACTGCTGCCTTATGTTCCTTAATTAGAGGCAAAACTTTATTTAGTGAACCCTCCTGCCCCGTCACTGAATTAACAAGTGGCTTTCCTTTGTATACTTTAAGAGCAGCCTCCAAGGCTTCCGGATTGGAGCTATCAAGACATAAAGGCACGTCCACTGTATCCATCACTGTTTGCACAACTTTAGGAAGCATAGTCACCTCGTCTACAAGAACTGTAGCAACATTGACATCAAGAATATCAGCTCCTGCTTCAACTTGAGCCACTGCTTCTCCACGAACAACTTCCAAATCACCCGCCTCTAATGCTGCAGTCATCTTCTTCTTTCCCGTTGGATTAATACGCTCCCCTATCAATACCGTCGGTAATCCATCGCCGATAACTACTTCTTTGCTCGCACTAGACAATTTAGTTTCCATTAAACATTCTCCTTAATCGTATTTTATTTGTACCGTCACTTCAGTTTATTTTTAAATTTATTAACGCAGTTAATTTCTATATCCAATAATTCCGCTATACGGCTTTTAGCTTCTATACCTTTAGCTCCTCCCACAAATGGGGCCACCGTCCCAATATTTAGATCCTGTCTTAGCTCACCCATCACTATAGGGTCTGAAAGATCAAGCACAGAAACTTTTAATTTGTTGGCCACATATTCTTTAGCTTCTTTGAGTTTCATCCCTCGCAACATTTCCATCCGCGCTACCAGATCTCCAGCAGTGCGTATTCCACCCATCCCCGAAGCACTAACATGAGCCACTTCCATACCCACCGGGTCACCCACTCCTACCTACAAACCATCCAGTCTAGTTATCTCTACCATCGCTTTAGAAGCCCTCGACACCGCATCTACTGGAGGACAATCAGCTACAGGAATTCCGCTTAACCCCATCCCCATATTGGCATGTACAGGTATATGAGAATTTTCAGCACAGGGTTTTACAAAAGTAACTGCCCGTGCTGTATTCCACGCACCTGATTTATCTGTGTTAGTGTTAATGGCTGGGCCAAAAACAGTAGCTCCTGCTTTCTCCACCAGTTCAAGCTGCTTATGAGGATACAATCCTGCCAGGCGTACTCCATCATAAGTTAACTCGCTGTGCATCCCCAGAACAAACTCCCCTGCCATTCCTACCTCTATACCCATCTGAGGATATTTCTTTTTCAATATCTCAACAGCACGCAGAGTAGCCAGAAAATCAGCATCACCTGCTGCCCCTGCAGTATCAAAATTAATGCCATCTGCCCCTGATTCATACATTGCACTGCCCACATAAACCATGTCTTTAACAGCATACTCTATCATTTCTTCTTGAGCTGCTCTGGCCTCAGCTATTTTACCCTGAGGTAACAACTCCATTGGATTGGGACAAGGACCATCCGGTTGAGTGTATGTACCTAAGTTAGGCTGAGATCCGTAAAACATGGGAACAGTCATCACTAATAAAGCATACTCCAGAGCCTGCTGCTCAAAAGTTACAATAGCCTTCACAGGCTTAAAACTATAATCAATATGACCGAAATCTGCCATATCCGCACCTAAAAATTTCTCATAAATCTGGGCTTCCTGAACTCTATGTAATGGTATTTCCGTTAGATCCTCCCTCGATTTAGCAGAACCATTATCATAACTAAAAACTACTTCATTCCCGCGATCCACACCCACAAATCTGGCAGAGCTACTATACACATCAAAAAGGTATGCCAATTCGTCCTGGGAAAGAGGAGGAATTTTTGCTCTCTCCGCAGCATCCTTGGTGCCCTCTTCCAAATCCCGTTTTAATTCGCTTTCGCTTAGCTCAGTTGCAGAACCATCTCCCATTCTGGCATAAATTTTCTGCATTTATCACCTCCTTATTAGTAAA
>JAGGZD010000031.1 GCA_021162245.1 Dehalococcoidia bacterium
AGCTAAACCCATTGCCAGGGCATTAACTGTATGAGATTAATAGAGGACATTTCTAATGGGTTAAAAGAGAGGACATTTCTAAAGAGCTTTGACAGCAATGTGTTCAAAGTTTGATAATGTTAGTGATAAGTGTTAGAATAATTGTTGACATATGTTCATAATGAATAATAGTGATGAGGTGATTTCTGTTGGCTAGGCCGGTGAAGTTGCGGTGTGTCGCTCAATTGCCTACTGCGGCTTTATTCAGGCCAGTAGGACTTGCAGCAAATGTTTTACAGCAGGTGTGTCTTTCAGTGGAAGAAATTGAATCTATTCGACTTAAGGATTTTGAGGGATTGGAGCAAGAAAGTTGTGCTCAAAGGATGCACATATCCAGGCCAACTTTCCATAGGATAGTGGGTTCGGCTAGAAAAAAACTAGCTGATGCCTTGATTAATGGCAAAGCGATTCAGGTGAAGGGTGGGAACTTTGGATTACCTCAAAGTCGCTTTAAATGCAACAATGATGGATATGAATGGAATGTGCCTTTTGAAACTTTAGCGAATGGATATCCGCTATCTTGTCCCATGTGCTCCAGTGCAGATATCCAGTCTATGTCCTCATTTGCTGTTGGGAAGCGGCGTGGCAGGCGATTTCGTGGGGGAAGAATCTAACGATGAAATGCAAGAAAAGGAGGTGAATGGGAATGCCATTTGGAGATGGAACAGGGCCAGCAGGGTTGGGCCCGATGACGGGTAGAGCAGCAGGTTTTTGTGCTGGGTTTGGTAGGCCTGGATTTGCCAACCCTGTTCGTGGAAGGCGATTAGGATTTGGTAATAGGATGTCTTACGGGCGTTTCTACGCTGGGCGTTATAATTGTTTCTATCCTTGGCGGGCTCGAGGTAGGTGGTGGAAAAGGTGGAGACTATATTGATGCCTTTGCTAAGGAAGAATTTTAAGGGGTGATATAGAATGTGGCCTTGGTTTGGAGGGAGTCCTCGGAGAGAGCCTATATCTGTAGGGAGGATGCCTTACGATTACCCTTGGGGGGCTATACCTAAAGAAGAAGAGGTGAGGATGCTTGAAGAACAGGAGAGGTGGCTGACGAACGAATTGAATAATGTGAAGGAGAGAGTTGGAGAACTACGAAAATAAAATTAAGGAGGTGGATTATGCCAGGATTTGATGGAACAGGACCAGCAGGTTTGGGGCCAATGACGGGGGGTGGAAGGGGTTTTTGTAACCCTGGGAGTGCAGGCAGGTGGTATGGTTTAGGCAGAGGAGGAGGTTTTGGTTTTAGGGGAGGGTCTCCTCCCTGGCCTTTTGTTGGTGTGGGCAGGGGAGGATTACCTAGAGGTGCATATCCGGGAGTTGCTGGAATGCCAACGTCGCCAGATTACCCTTACTATAATAACCCTTCGGTGATGTCCTATGGGGGTAACCCTTATGCTCCACAAATGACTCGGGAGCAGGAATTGGATTTTTTGAAGACCCAGACAGAAGCAATGAAGGAGCAATTGGAGCAAATTGGTGCTAGAATGAAGGAACTAGAGACAGAAGAGTAATAAGGAGGTATATCATGAAAATCGCAGTGTCGGCAATAGCCCCTACTTTAGATGCTGAGGTAGACCCGCGGTTTGGAAGGTGCCAATACTTTGTTATTGTCGACCCACAAACTATGGAATTTGAAGCCTTACAGAATTCTAGTGCCATGGCTTCAGGTGGAGCTGGTATTAGCACGGCTCAGATGATTGCCAATAAAGGAGTGCAGGTCATACTTACTGGCAATTGTGGGCCTAATGCTTATCGGACTTTATCCGCTGCTGGCCTTCAGGTGATTACTGGTGCTACCGGCAAGATAAGAGATGTTGTGCAGATTTATAATGATGGCAAATTGCATCCGATCGCTCAGGCTAATGTAGATAGCCATTATGGTATGGGTAGTGGTTCTGATATGGGTATGGGCCGAGGTATGGGTAGGGGAATGGGGCGTGGCATGGGGATGGCACCTATGACAGAATCAGCACCTCAAACCACGAATGTAGAACAAGAGGTAGAGATGCTTAAAAGCCAAGTACAGACACTAGGGCAGCAGCTAAATGAAATACAACGGAGTATTGAGAAGTTAGGCAAAAAAAATGAATAGGAAGGTGAGTTATGCCCATTTATGAATATGAGTGTGCCCGGTGTGGGCAAAAATTTGAGGTTCGCCAATCGATTGGGGAAGGAGGCTCTGACTTAAGTTGCCCTAAATGTCATGCCTCAAATCCTAAAAAGCTCTTTTCTTCGTTTTTCAGTCCAGGTACCAATATTGATGGGCTTGGTGAGCCTTCGGGAACAACTTGCCCTACTTGTAGCTCTGGACTCTGTGGGTTGCAGCCTTAAGGAGTGAACAGGGTTAATTTTTACTGGAGGTGTTATTATGCCTAGAGGAGATGGAACAGGTCCTTATGGTGGAGGACCTGGTAGAGGTATGGGTACAGGTACAGGCAGAGGTAGAGGTAGGATGGGGGGGAATCGTCCTGGAGCGGGTCCTAGCGGGAATTGTATCTGCCCTGCTTGTGGCGCAAAAATTCCCCATCAGGTGGGGACCCCTTGCTATAACCTGAGTTGCCCCAGATGTGGTGCGAAGATGGCAAGGGAGTAGAGTGATAATTTCTGTTGCTAGTGGTAAGGGTGGTACTGGGAAAACGCTGGTGGCCACAAGTTTGGCTCTAGCGTTAAGTGATAAGCGCAAGGTGCAATTATTAGACTGTGATGTGGAAGAGCCTGACGATCATATCTTTCTTCATTTGGCTATTAACCAAAGTGAATCTGTAATGATTCCTGTGCCCAAAATAGATGAGGTGAAGTGTACTTATTGCGGTAAGTGTGCCGAAGCTTGTGTATATAATGCTATTGCTGTGCTTAAGAAAAAAGTGCTTGTTTTCCCTGAGTTGTGTCATGGTTGTGGGGCATGCTCCTATTTGTGCCCTGAATCAGCTATTTCCGAAGTAGGAAGACAAGTAGGAGTGGTGGAAACTGGCGAGTCAGGGAATATTGAATTTATTCAGGGACGACTTGCTATTGGAGAACCAATGGCTCCCCCTATAATCAGGGATGTCAAAAAGCATATTGACCGTGCAAGAGAGGCTATTGTAGACGTTCCACCGGGGACGTCTTGCCCTGTAGTGGAAGCAGTTAAAAATAGTGATTTTTGTCTTTTGGTGACTGAACCTACCCCTTTTGGGTTAAATGACCTTTCGATGGCAGTGGAATTGATGAAAAAATTACGAATTGCGTGTGGGGTGATAATTAATCGTGATGGTGTAGGAGATGGGAAAACTGAGCAATACTGTCAGGATCAAGGAATACCCATCTTGCTGAAAATTCCTTTGGATAGAAATATTGCCAGACTATGTTCGAAAGGAGTTCCGCTGATAGAAGGTATGCCTGATTGGCGTAAGGCTTTTGTTGCTCTTTTTCAAAATATAGAACAGATAGTTACAGCTAGTTAGACGATGAGATGATAGTTTATTGAGAAGTTGCCGTGAGGATGAAGCAGACGTTGGGGAGCAACGAATATGTATAGTGAGCTTGGTTTTGGGATAAATTAAAATGAGAGGGCGTGGTGTGTCGAATATTTACAAGAAAAGAATGAATTGGGAGATAAATGAAAGAGCTTGTAGTTCTTAGTGGCAAGGGAGGGACTGGGAAGACAAGCCTAACAGCTTCTTTTGCCTCTTTAGCTAAAAACAAAATATTGGTTGATTGTGATGTTGATGCTGCAGACCTCCACCTCTTACTCAAACCACAAATTAAAGAGGAAAATGAATTTTGGGGTGGGCAAGTTGCCTTTATTGATAGGGGAAAATGTACAGAGTGCGGGCTTTGTCAGGAAGTATGTCGTTTTGAGGCTATAAAGGATTATGTTGTTGATAAGATTTCTTGCGAGGGTTGTGGGCTATGTTCCCAAATCTGCCCAGTTGATGCTATTGCTATGCGAGTCCCTATGGCTGGGCATTGGTTTATTTCAGAGACAGAGTATGGTACTCTCATTCACGCTAAGTTAGGAATTGCTGAAGAAAATTCTGGTAAGTTGGTAACCTTGATTCGGGATAATGCCAGGCGCGTAGCAGAAAAGGAAAAACTCGACTATATTATTAACGATGGCCCACCAGGTATTGGTTGCCCAGTGATTGCTTCTCTAGCTGGAGCGAATTTGGCGCTTTTGGTAATCGAACCTACATTATCAGGTATTCATGACTTTGAACGTATAATTGGTGTGTGCCGTCATTTTAGCGTTCCTATCATGGTTTGCATTAACAAATATGATGTTAATGAGGAGAATTCCTGCCATATTGAGGATTATTGTCATAGAAATGACATAGAGGTGGCGGCAAGAATTCCTTTTGATAATGCAGTGACTGAGGCAATTGTTCAGGGGTTGCCTGTGGTAGAGTATTCCGATAACGAAGTAACTCAGCAAGTAAAGAAGCTATGGCAAGTTGTTTCAGTAAAATTGAATGATCAAGAGGGAAGAGATGCCAATTTATGAATACAGGTGTTTAAGTTGTGGGAAAATATCGGAGATCTTTCTTCGGGGTTCTGAAAGCGAAGATATTGAGTGTCCGCTGTGTGGCAGCAAAAATTTGGAAAAACTTTTGCCTGCTTCCTATGCTATAAAAATGAATAGTTCTATGTCAAGTAGAACTTGTTGTGGTAGAATAGAGCGCTGTGAAGTGCCTCCTTGTTCTGAGGATGCTACTTGTAGAAGGAGTAACTGAAAATGAGATATGCAGTACCTGTAATAAATGGGGAAATGGCTGAGCACTTTGGCCATTGTAGTCATTTCGCCTTGTTCGATGTTGATGAAACAACAAAAACGGTTGTGGGTAGAGAGATAGTAGCTTCGCCTGGGCATCAGCCTGGACTCCTTCCGTCGTGGCTAGCAGGAGAAGGAGTTTCTGTTGTTATAGCTAGCGGCATGGGGACTAGGGCACAAAGCCTTTTTACAGAAAACCATATTGAAGTTGTTATTGGTGCACTAGGGGGTGAGCCAGAGAAAGCCGTTATGGATTACATGAGAGGTACATTGGCTACTGGTGGTTATGTGTGTGACCATTAGGTCTATAACGATAGGAGGCAAATGTTATGGTAACTAAAAACTTAGTGAGGAAAGCATTAGATAAAGTGCTTGTTCCTGGAGTGATGCGCAACTTGATACAGATGAATTTGGTGCGCAGCATTGAGATTAAAGGTGGTGAAGTGAAGATTACTTTGGCTTCGACTGCTATCTCTGCCCAGTCTCAGGATTGGCTAAGAGATAAAGTGATCACAGTAGTTAGTGAACTCTCTGAAGTGAAAGAAGTTGTTGTTGACCTTGTTGAGGTTAAACCCAAGGAACTTAACCAAATTCAGAGTATAATAGCCGTGATGAGTGGAAAAGGTGGAGTGGGTAAGTCTTTGGTAGCTGGTTTACTGGCTGTTGCTTTTGCTCGAGATGGCAAGGAGGTTGGCGTACTTGATGCTGATATTACTGGCCCTAGTATCCCTAAAATGTTTGGGTTGAATGTCCATCCTGCCGGCAACGAAACAGGTATTTTGCCGATACTATCGAAATCTGGAATTGAGGTTATGTCTATGAACCTTCTATTGCCCAATGAAGATGAAGCAGTTATCTGGAGGGGCCCTCTTATGTCAAAAGCTATTACGCAGTTCTGGGAGGAGGTGCTTTGGGGTAAACTTGATTACCTTGTGGTTGATTTGCCTCCTGGCACTGCAGATGCCGCGTTGACAGTATTGCAGACCTTACCACTTTCCGGCGTAGTCGAGATTTTTACTCCTCAGGAGTTGACGGGAATGATAGTGAGGAAGGCAGTCAAAATGGCGAGGAAGCTAGATGTTCGTGTTCTGGGGGTAATAGAGAATATGAGCTATCTGTTGTTACCCGAAACGGGTAAAAAACTGGAGGTTTTTGGCCGAAGCAAGGGAGACGAGATGGCTAAGGCCTCTGAAGCGCCATTGTTAGGACGATTGCCTATTGATCCTCAATTGGCTAAATTGTGCGACGAAGGAAATATTGAGAGGTACAGTTCGGATGCCTTGTCTCAAATCTTTGCCAATGTGGGTGCAGCTCTAAATGAGAGCAAGTGAAATGCTAAGCTAGGAGAAATAGCAATGGGAGTTGGAAATACCTTTGAAGAGTTAGAGAAATCTGTTATGCAGGATATGAGGAAAACTTATTCTGACAAAGCAATTGATCATTTTCTCAACCCGAGAAATCTGGGGCAGATTGAATCTCCAGATGGATTTGGCAGAGTTACTGGCCCTTGTGGGGATACCATTGAGATATATCTCAGGGTAAATGGAGGCAAGATTACAAATGCTACCTTCCAGACTGATGGCTGTGGCCCCAGTATTGTCTCTGGGAGTATGGCCACTGAGTTAATTAAAGGAAAGACTATTGTTGAGGCTCAGAACATAAGCAAAGATGATATTCTGGATGCCCTGGGAGGACTCCCTAAGGAGAGCCAGCACTGTAGCCTCTTGGCAGCAAATACAGTCAAAGAAGCAGTTAGAGATTATTTAGCTCTTAGTCATGAACCTTGGAAAAGACTTTACAAAATCCGCTAGAACTTGGAACGCATAATGAATTTATTGCCCATAGCCCAGCTTTGCATTGGTGATGCCGCTTTTGTTTGATCGGGACTGCCATTGGCATACTAAGCGAAAGTAACTTTTACTTCATCTCCTACATCTAGACCGAGGAGATCGTAGGCGCTTCCATTTGTTAGCGATATTTCTAGATAGCCATTACTGTTTAGGATGGCTAGCAATCTTTTTCCCTCTTCGTAGTAACGTGATATGCCCTGGATGTATTGCCCTGCTGCTTCCACAATGATATTCTCCTGTGATAAATCTGTGTTTCTTATATCGGTAATCAGGTTACCAAAATTGTCAATATGTATGATGTGACCTATTAGGTTATTTTGTGGGTCGAAAGATGGTTTTGGAGTAGGGAGCATGTGAAGAGAGGTAATCCTCTCTCCAAATTCATAGATTGATATGCCTAGAGATAAGCCTGCAGCGACAGGGGCGAAGATATCTCTACCATGAAAGGTAGGGCAGACAGGCTGTCGCCAAAAACGTGGTTCAGTAATAACCACAGCTTCAAATCCTTTTTTGGGAATTACCTTCTCATGGTTTTCGGAATGCTGATTCAAGTGTTTCCCATTGGGAGATAATTCGTCAATTACATAACTGAGAATACCATTATCAGGAGCAACGAAGAGAGATGAAGGTGTTTTCAGTATTACTCCACGTCGTTCACTCCCCACACCAGGATCAACGATAGCCATATGGGTGCTTTTCTCAGGAAAGTAGCGATAGGCGATATTGAGGATAAAGGCAGCTTGTGTAATATTCTGTGCTTCGATGGAGTGAGTAATGTCAACGATAGTGACTCTTGGGTTGATACTCAGGATGACGCCCTTCATGGTGGCAACGTAGGCATCGTTGAACCCAAAATCAGTAGTTAATGTTATGACTGGATTCATCCCTGATTATGAAACGGAGGCAACTATTAATACTGCTAGGGTAATAAAAATGACAGCCAAGACAATAGTGAGCTTGAATAAGGTTTTTTCTATTCCTCGCCGTGTTCGATAGGTTGACTCAGCTTGTCCGAATATACCTCCTAGGCCTCCTCCGTGGAGTTGAAATAGGACAGTGGCAATTAAGGCTATAGACACTAATATTTGAGCAATGGCAAAATATTTAGGCAACTTGTTTTCCTCCTAGTTCTTGTACGAGAATTTCATTTACTAAAGTGGGATTGGCTCTTCCTCTTGTGCTTCTCATTACTTGCCCAGTGATGAAGGTTAAGGCTTGCTGCTTCCCAGCCTTATAGTCTGTCACTGCTTTGGCATTGTGGGCTATTACTTTTTTGACTGCATCTCTTATTTTAGTATTATCGCTGATTTGGCTGAGTTCTTTCTCTGCCACAATAGTGCTAGCTCTTTTGCCGCTGTAGAACATTTCTTCAAATACCATTTTGCTGACTGGGCCGCTGATAACCCCTTTATCTATTAGGTTAAGCATTTCTACTAAGTAGGCTGGGCTTATATTGGTGGTTTCTATGCTGGTGTTGGTCATGTTAAGTAGCCGACTAAAGTCACCGATAAGCCAATTACTGATCAATTTTGCCTTACCTTTATCCATTAATTCAAGGCAGTTTTCAAAATAACTTGCCAATGCCTTGGAACTTGTTAAGATACCAGCATCATATGGGGATAATCCATATTGCGCCGTGAATCGGTTTTTTCTTGTTTCAGGTAATTCGGGGAGCTTTGCTCTAATTTCCTCTATCCAGGTTTTGTCAAGAAGTAGAGGAGGCAAATCGGGTTCAGGGAAATAGCGGTAATCACTAGCATATTCTTTGCTCCGCTGACTTACCGTTACACCTTTTTCATCTATCCAGCCTCTGGTTTCTTGTACCAACTTGCCGCCGTCCTCGAGCACAGCCTTTTGTCTCTTGGATTCATGTTTCATGGCTCTGTAAACTGCCTTGAAGCTATTCATATTCTTAACTTCTACCTTGGTTAACAGATCCTTGCTACCCTTGGGGCGGATGCTTAGGTTAGCATCACATCTGAAGCTACCTTCTTCCATGTTACATGTAGATACTTCTAAATAGCGAAGAATGGAATGTAACATAACGAGATAATCTCGAGCCTCTTCTGGAGAACTGATTTCTGGTTCGCTGACAATCTCCATCAAGGGTACCCCCGAGCGATTGACATCTACTAGGCTATACCCCTCTTTATGCCACAACTTGGCCACATCCTCTTCAAGATGTATTCTGGTAATGTTAATTTTCTTTTTGTTCCCGTTGTTGCCAATATTTAGGTAGCCTTTCTTTCCTATAGGAGCATCATACTGTGAAATCTGGTAGCCTTTCATCAGGTCGGGGTAAGAGTAGTTTTTGCGATCAAATTTGGTGGACTCATTGATAGTGCAATTCAGGGCAAGAGCAGTTAGCATAGTATATTCCACTGCTTTTTTATTAATAACAGGTAAAGTCCCAGGCATACCCAAGCAGATAGGGCAAACGTGAGTATTGGGTTGAGCATTGATGTAATCAGTGCTGCAGGAGCAGAACATCTTACTCCTGGTTAGTAGTTGAGCATGAACTTCCAAGCCTATGACGGTTTCATAATCCATAAACGTAGAAATAGTATAGCAAGCATACCAATTGGGTACAAGAAAAGGTAGGCTATTTCTCCAGATAGGGGATGTTTCGTTTCATAAGGGAAGACTTGGATGCTAGATGAAAATTGCAACCTGAGGTAGGATGGATTTAATGGACACCAAAGTTGGGTAAAATAGACAGATGGAGGTGTCAAATTGAAAGGTATCCCACACGGAAGGTACACCCGGGAATTCCGCCAGGAAGCGGTGAAACTGGTAGTAGAAGATAAGGTA
>JAGGZD010000023.1 GCA_021162245.1 Dehalococcoidia bacterium
ACCTGTCGCCAGTAGCCTATGCATGCAAATACTATGCGGGACTGGTAGTGGCATCGTGAGAGCTTTCGTGCCCACTATTGCCATCCGACCCCAAAAAGACCTACGCAGCTTGTTCTTTACCCCATCTTTGGGCTACTTTATATGAACTATACTTGCTTAAGATAGTCTTAAAAGAATCTATGACAAAGGCTAGCTGCTCTTCATCAGCAGCAAAGGAAGAAAGTTTAAGTGCCTTTGTTATACCAGGTTGCGGCCCCCAAATGCCTCTATGCTTAAGTTCTTCATACAGGAAATATCCTCTTTCACGAACATGTTTAGAAATATCATAAAACATCGGCGTTTCAATGTGTAATAAGTCATGCCTATGTGGTTTTTCCCCCAATTGCTTAAATCCCAGTTTCTCTAGTTCCCCAGAAAACCATTGAGCTTTTGCCACTTGTTTATCCCAATAGTTAACTCTTTCTTTTACACAAGGGAACGAAGCCATCAATGTAATCAGTGGAACTCCCCTCACAGTGCAGCCAAGAAGTTCAATCTCTTTGTTGCTATATATTTTGGATTTTCTCAATACGGCCCCCTCCCACTTTCTTTTCATTCCCAATACACCACAAGGCCCAGCGGAAGCCATGCTCTTATGGCCACTACCAACAAGGAAATCAGCACCGATATCATTCATTTTTACAGGCATTCTGCCTACCGAGTAGGCGCCATTAAGCACATAGGGAACATCATATTCCTGAGCAATTTCTCCTAACCTTGTGGCATCGGCCAGGTTTCCATGATTGCCATCAGGATAGGTCAATAAAATGAGTTTGGGGTTATGTTTCTCTATGAAAGGCACGTAATCATTAACATCAATTCTAAATTCGGGATAGTCAGAGTGAGGCACCTCAAATACATTTAAGCCCACTCTCTCAGCAGCAACAATTGTAGTATAATGCCTGTTAGCATCAACGATAATCGAATCGCCCGGCTCAGCCAAAGAATGCATCACCATAAACATAGCATCTCTTGCTCCGTATGTCAGAGTAGCAACTTCACAACCTAAAAATTCAGGCAAGAGCTCATGCACAAATCCACGAACAGGCGGGTTTGCTATATTACATAGACTACCAAGGCAAAAATCACATACAGAATATCCATCCCCAAACTCTATTAAAGCCTCTCTGGCAGCATCAGAGAGAATTCCACCTGTCTGTAGAGGCATGATGTTTATTAAATCCTTATGTGATTTATGTAATCTAGTAAGTTTCTGTAATAATTTGCTCATTATCTATTTTTACAAGGCTCCTTTAGAAGTCGCACTTTTATAGTTACGAATACAGCACCACCAACTCCTATTTTTTTCTGCTGTCCTTCTATGTACTGGCGAATAGCTTCGGGGATTTGCAAATTGAGATCGGAGAGATGATTTACCATTTTGACCTGGTAAATCAATTTTTCATCGGCGCTTTCTATCAAAGCTGCTGCGCCCATTGCGATAGCACGCATGTAATTTATTCCCGTGTATACCCCTGAATGAGCAACATCACTATAAATACTACTATCTGATACGCAAATTTCATTAAATCCCGCAGGGCCTATTAATCTCTTGCCCTCCTCTGATTCCACAATTTTTACCTCCCTAGCATCATCTCTCCATGCCAAAAACTCGCACGGGGCAATTTCATCCTTATATTTCCGTGCAGTTTCTTCGATTGCCTTAGCAATATTTCTTCCCACATCAGTTTTGGGGGTTGCCATATAGGTAATAGATTTAGCTATATCATCATCAGAATATTCAACTACCGAGAATTGGGGGTATGTCAGTTTTCTGACATCATCCATATCATTCAGAATCATTGCCAATCGTTCAACCCCTAAGCCAATATTAAATACAGGGTATTCAATATTGAAATTTGCCAAGGATACAGGAGAATACATACCCATATCAGCAACTTCTACCCAAACCCCTTTGTACTCAGCGAAAATTTCTTGTTCATGATCAGGAGCATAATATTTGGATGTCGCTGCCTTTGTCTCAAATTTAACGTTCGAAAAACCATATCTTTCCAAAATCTTTCTGGCTATTTCTCCCCCTGCATCCAGAGATATTTTGGGATCCATTATTACAATTGACGCCGAATGATGAACGCGCAGGTGATAAGCATCTTCTCTCTGTTCATTACGATACCGCATCCCCACCGAAAATAAAGCCAGTGGGAAGCTAGCTCTATGCTGCATTGCTGCTAATGTATGAAACCACGTAGCCGTCATATGGCTTCTTAATGTTTTATCAGAAGGCACCGGGTGCAGTTTCTTTAGCTCAGGGAAAACCCTATCCAGAAGTTCTATAGCTTGATAGTCAGTGATATTCAGTCCAGTCACAAGTTCCTCAACAAGATCATCTGCCTCAATTTCGCCTTTCTTAAAGTTTCTGAGGATTGTTCTTAGCTCTTCAATATTGGTTTCCGCTGCTATCTTTTTCACACTGGCTATTTTTTGAGTGCTCAATCCTATTTCAGGACGTGGTAATTTAGACAGATAGAAAACTCGGTCAAGAATAACTCGAGCCTCTGGACCATATTGTTTAGAGACATCACTATCAGGCAAAATAGTAAGATTTTCAACCTCATCAAAACCAAGGTCTAACAATACTTCTCTCGATTTTTGAATCAATTCGCGCAATAGATGAGGCTTGCCCTTCTTTTTCAAATTGATATGAGTACCTGACGGAATAAGCTTCGCTGTTGCCATCCATGTTTCAGTAAAATTTCGCTTCGATTGTATTTTTATTTCATCTAGGTCAAACTTTGCCATAATATAATCCTTATTCTAGCACCAACTTTCATTAGATTATGTAGACTTGCAAGACTAACTCCTACAAATCAAAACTAACTATTTTCTAATTTACCAATGCATTTTAACAGGTATTGCCTCAACATGTTTAGCGCGGCCTCACTAGCATCTTGTTTGTTCCCCCACCTATCTCTGCGAAAAATATATTCCTTGCTTAAGTCCTCGTGTGCAGTAGACATGCCAATATAAAAAAGCCCCACAGGTTTTCCCAAAGCAGCACCGGAAGGCCCAGCAATACCTGTAACAGCAACACATATATCTACACCTAGCAATCTTTTGCCACCTTGGGCCATCTCTATAGCCGTTTGTGAACTCACAGCTCCATAATTCCTTATAATTTCTTCCCTGACTCCTAAGACATCAACTTTAACTTCATTGCTATAAGAAACTATAGAGCCTTCAAAATAATCAGAACTGCCCGGGATATCTACTAATCTATCAGCTATCCTACCTCCGGTAGCCGATTCAGCAGTACCAACAGTAAGAAATTTGCCTGTTTTGGATTGATATTTTCTTATCAGTTCAGCAATATCCACTTCCAATTTTTTCATAAGCTTATTCTATCAAATCCAGAGAGCTAATTTTGCCAGCCAGTCTGTATATTTAACTGATTTACATCACTTCACATTAATACAGATCAATCAGAGTATTCCAAAGTCATAAGAACACTCATATCTTTATCTTCTATTATATATATTTGAATCTGTTACGAAGTTATATTGACCCATTCAGTGTGGCTATACGATGACTCAACCCATAAGAATTAGCACAGAAAAGCAAGCAAGGGGACTGACATTCTGGTTATATCTACAGGGGTAACATAAAGTTCGATCTGGCACAATTAGAAAAAGTGAGGAGCTTTTTGGCAACGACTTACTTTCCCAAAAGGTTGCCCCTTAAGTATCATCAGTGCTGGAGCGTTTCACTTCCGTGTTCGGGATGAGAACGGGTGGTTCCACTCCGCTCTAGTCACCAAAAAATTCCTCGGACCTAGTATAATACACTCAGAGTAGAAATTCAAAAATATCAAATCCAAATGAGAAATGAACTATCACTAAATTATCATATTGGGTGTAGCGGCTGGTATTATGGCCATTGGCACGGCCTTTTCTATCCTAAAGCGTTACCTAAAACTAAATGGCTGCAATTTTATGCCCAGAGGTTCAATACTGTAGAGCTTAACAATAGTTTTTATCATCTCCCTTCTGAGAAAACTTTCGTCACCTGGAAAGAATCCACTCCCAATAATTTTACTTTCGCCATTAAAGTGAGCCGATTCATTACCCACATAAAAAGATTGCGTAATTTAAATTCAGCGGTGGAGAATTTCCTATCACGAGCTTATTTGCTACAGAACAAGCTAGGTCCCCTTCTATATCAACTACCACCCAATATGAAACGGAATGACAAGATACTGGAAAGTTTTCTATCTTCATTGCCTCAAGAATATCAACACGTGTTCGAGTTTCGTCACGAATCATGGCTTAATAATGCCGTCTTCAAAATATTGCGCTGTTACAACGCCAGCTTATGCATTTTTGACATGCCTGGCTTTACCTGTCCACCTGTAATTACAGGCGATATTGCTTACGTCCGCTTTCATGGTAGTACCAGTTTATATTCAAGCTGCTACTCTGACAAGGAGCTTTCTCAATGGGCAGAAAAAATTATTCAACTGAAGAAAAGAGTTAAAGCTGTTTACATTTACTTTAATAATGACACAGAAGCTTTCGCCGTAAAAAACGCCACAACTTTAACAAGGTTTATAAATATTGTTTGATCTTTCGTGCTAAAATTAGAGTTATGGTTTCTGTTTGCCAAATTTCTGCAACAGAAGCTTTCTTAATAGCTTCAACCGAACCAAATTTCTTCATTAAAGCTCTCTTCCGTTTCAATCCAATATCAGGAATAGCATCTAAAATAGAAGCAATACCTTCTTTACGCCGCAGTTCTCGATGATACCTTATAGCGAACCGATGCGCCTCATTTCTCGCCCTTTGAAGTATATGAAGCGCTGGCGAATCATTGGGCATATCAAGAGAATCAGATTTGCCAGGCATAAAGACGTCCTCATTTTCCTTAGCCAGGCTAACCATGGGAATAAAATCGATTCCTAATTCTTGCCGTACTTCCAAGGCAGCATTTAGATGTCCTTTACCCCCATCAATGAGAATAAGGTCAGGCATAACCGCCCAGCTACTCCCACCAGCAACACTCCGCTTGAAACGCCGCCTCAATATCTCCTGAATCATGGCATAATCGTTAGCACCAGTGACCATTTTTACTTGAAAACGCCGATATAAATTTGGTTCAGGTAAGCCCTTCTTCAAAACAACCATACTACCTACTGCTAAAGCACCTCCGATATCAGAAATATCATAGCCTTCTATTCTCAAGGGGATTTGTGGTAAGGAGAGTTTATCCTTCAACTCATGTAAACCAGAAGTTATAGATTCCAAATTCACCCATCTCGTCCTGGCCAGCAACAAACTTCTATCGGCATTCTCAGCCACCATATTTACTAACTTCCTTTTAATTCCTCGTTTTGGCACTCGAATAGTTACATTATTTCCCTTTCGTTGTTTAAGCCACTCAGAAAGCAACGCCATTTCCCATACCGGATGTTGAAGCAATATCAACGATGGGATAAATGAAGCAGATGCATAGTACTGCTTAACGAAATTTGTCATCACCTGATCAGGTTCTTCACTACATGTACCCTCCATAATAAAGTGTTTCCGTCCAACAAGTTTGCTATTGCGAACAGAGAAAATCTCTACACAGGCTTGCCTTTCATCTTGCGCTAAAGCAACAATATCTTGTTCACCTTTCAATGTAATAGCAATCCTCTGCCCCTCCATAATCTTCTCTATTGCTTGAATTTGATCACGAAGCAAAGCTGCTTTTTCAAATTGCGATTGCTTTACTGCTGTTCGCATCTTATTCTTTAATTCATAGCATATTAGCTCCTGTTTCCCTTCCAAAAATAGGATAACTTGCTTTATGACCTTTTGGTATTCTTGCTTACTCACGGCACCAACGCATGGTCCGAGACAATGGTGAATATAATAGTCAAGACAAGGTCGTCCAGCTGTGCCAGTTATAGCTTTGGTGCAGGAGCGAAAAGGAAATATCTTCTTTATCAACCTCAAGGTTTTACGCACTGAGTCTGCACTGGCAAAAGGTCCAAAATACTTGGCCCCATCATTCTCAAAACAGCGAGTGATATAAATACCCGGCCAATCTTCATTGACAGTTATCTTAAGATAGGGAAACGTCTTACCATCTTTAAGACTCACATTGTATTTTGGATGATATTTTTTTATAAGATCGCATTCCAGAATGAGTGCTTCTTGCTCAGAGCCAGTAATTATAAATTCAAGTTCTCTTACTTTCAATACTAGCTGCTGAATCTTGGATGACAAGCCATTAGAAGTACCAAAATAACTCCTTACCCTATTGTTTAAATTAGTAGCCTTACCGACATATATAACCCTGCCCTTCTCATCTTTGAATAAATATACCCCTGGATTTGCAGGCAAAACCCTTAGTTGTTCTTCTAACCACACTGCATTCACAACAAATTTATTGTAACAAGAAGCTTAAATGCAAACAAAAAAAACCTAAGTTGTGTTAAAATGAGATTTAATGAAAGAGGATATTGAAACTTTCCTTAACTATCTAGCTACAAAGAAAAACCGCTCCCTGAATACCTTGGCAGCTTATCGTAATGATTTAAATCAACTAATATCTTATATTAAAGAGGAGAAAGCAAAAGGAATCATTAAACCTAAGTCAAACGACGAACTCTTAAAGAGATACCTGCTCAATCTTAGCGAGAAGAGCTATTCATCGGCCACATTGGCTCGCAAAATAGCTTCAGCCAAGTCCTTTTTTAAATTTATGGTTGATTCAGGTAAGCTAAGAGAGAGCCCAACACAAAATTTGATTTCACCTCGAGTTGCCAAACACAGACCAAAATTTTTATCTTCGACAGAATATCAACGTTTGCTAGCGGAACCAGCAAAGCTATCTACTCCCGAATCTAAAAGAGATATGGTAATGCTAGAACTACTCTATGCTACAGGCCTACGTGCCAGCGAACTTACATCTCTTAACGTGGAAGACGTCGACTTAGAACGGTCATGTATACTCTGTATTCACGGTAGTTCTAAAAGGCGAATTCCTTTTGACCATCACACAAACCAACTATTAAGAAATTTCCTTAAAAATGACAGATTGGATTTACTATTCAATAGAAAGGAAAATGCGCTATTCCTCAATCGGCGTGGTGGTCGACTCACTCGACAAGGATTTTGGCAGATTGTTAAAAACTATGCTTCCAAGGCAGGATTCAACACCAAGATTACACCACATACCCTGCGCCATAGCTTCGCAGCACGTAAACTACAGAGTGGAGCTGATCTACAATCTATTCAGCAAATTTTAGGTCACTCCTATATTTCCAGTACCAGAATCTACAAACAACCCCTCTCTTCTTTGAGGTGATAGACAATGCCCAAAAAATCACATCGTACTAAAGCAAAACACCGAGCTAAGTTAGCAAGGAAAATACAGAAGGAAAATTTCCAGTTGCCCAAACCAGCAACTACTCAATCTCAATTACCTAATAAAACATCTTCTGTGAACAGAAAACTTGACGTTCGTCACCAGTATTTAATACCTGAATTACGGCGTATCGGTATTCTTGCTGGAGCGATGATCACAACTCTGATAGTGCTTTCTTTTATCCTCGGCTAATATTTTAATCTTTTTTATGGATCACTTAGAAACAACCAAAGCTGACTTAATTGGAAACCTCAACTTGGAGATCACTGACAAACGTGTTATCGAAGCTATAAAGCACGTTCCACGTGAAGCTTTTGTCCCCAAAGAGTCTTGCTACGCTGCCTACGAAGATAGACCATTAAGCATTGGTTTTGGACAAACCATCTCCCAACCTTTCATCGTAGCTTTGATGGTACAGGCTCTGAATCTTAAAGGCAACGAAAAAGTCCTTGAGCTAGGCACCGGAAGTGGTTATGAATCTGCCATACTAGCTGAACTGGCCAGGCAAGTAATTACTATAGAACGTGTGCCTGAGCTAGCAGCCTCAGCAAAGCAAGTTTTGCAAAAGCTTGGTTACTTCAATATCAAAGTTCATATTGCCCGTAATTATCTGGGTTGGCTGAAAAATGCACCTTATGATGCTATCATAGTTTCTGCTGGCGCTCCTTCCATCCCTGATATTCTCCTAGAACAATTAACTTGGGGTGGACGATTGATAATTCCTACGGGCTCTCGGTGGCAACAAGAACTGACAAAGGTTACCAAACTCAAGACAGGAAACAAGGTGGAAAATTTAGGCGTTTGCTATTTCGTGCCGCTTATTGGCAAAGGCGCCTGGGAAAAATAAACTCATAAATAAAAAGGAGATTAACATTATGGAATTGTTTGAAGCAATAAAAACAAGACGCAGTATCCGGCATTACAAACCTGATGCCATACCAGAAGAGAAACTCAACGCAATTTTGGAAGCAGCTCGCTGGGCACCATCATGGGGTAATTGCCAACCATGGAGATTGGTACTAGTTCAGGATAAGGAGAAGAAAGCTAGATTAGCTAAAGCTATTCCACCTGCAAATACAGCATCCCGTGCTACCGAAGAGGCACCTATGGTCATCGTACTTTGTGCTAAATTAGGTTGCTCCGGCTTTATTAACAACAAACCCATTCCAGACAAAGCTGAATCATGGTATATGTTCGATGTAGCATTGGCGATGCAAAATCTTACTTTAGTAGCTCATACACTTGGGCTGGGAACTCTGCATGTAGGCTGGTTCAACCCTCAAGAAGTTGCTCAAATTCTAAATATTCCCGATGGTGTATCTGTGGTTGAGATGATTCCTTTAGGCTATCCCGCAGAAAAAGGAAGAACGCCATCCAGACGAGAACTCTCCGAATTAGTGTTTTATGAGAGCTATAGCTAGCTAAAATGTCATACCAAACCGATATAACTATTGTTGGGGCCGGGGTCATAGGCTTGGCTATAGCATCGCAGATAGCTAATGAATCCAAGGAAGTTTATATTCTGGAAAAGAATAGAACATTCGGACAAGAAGCAAGCAGCCGTAATAGCGAGGTTATCCATGCCGGTATCTATTATCCCAAAGATTCCTTAAAAGCAAAGATGTGCATCGAGGGTAATAGACTCCTTTACGGCCTGTGTCAGAAACATAACGTAGATTACAAAAGAATAGGAAAAATCATAGTAGCCAACACTAATGCAGAAAACAAAGAGCTAGAAAAGCTATACAACAGTGGTAAGAACAACGGTATAGATTTAAGAATGCTTTCTCGAAAGGAAATGAACCACTTAGAGCCAAATATAAGAGGAATTAGTGCCTTACTCTCTCCATCTACAGGCATTGTAGAGTCACAAGCTTTAATGAAATACTTCCTTAACAAAGCTAGAAGCAACGGTGCTCAAATAGTCTACAAAACAAAAATTTCTGGCATAGATAAAGTACCAGGCGGATATAAAATTAAGGTGGAAGATACCCAGAGCAGCTTCAGTTTCATAACAAGAGTTCTGATTAATTGTGCTGGTCTTAGAAGCGATAAGATAGCCAGCATGGCTGGAGTAAATATAAATGAAGCAGGCTATAGACTACGTTTTTGCAAAGGGGAATATTACAGCATCCTTAATCGGAAAAGTAAATTCCTAAACAGACTCGTATACACCATACCAACGGCCACTGGTCTAGGAGTCCATGTTTGTTGCGACGTTAGTGGCAGAATGCGAGTCGGCCCCCTTTATTATTTTGTTGATGAAATAAACTACAAAATTGACGGGTCAAAAAAGATAGCCTTTTGCGAATCCTCCCTAATGAGAGCTTTGCCATTCCTAGAAGCCCACGATTTAGAGCCTGAAATGGCAGGTGTGAAAGCAATTCCTCAAAAAGGAGAGGGGTTTAAAGATTTCATCATAAGTCATGAATGTAACAGAGACCTACCTGGCTTTATCAACTTGATTGGCATAGATTCTCCTGGTTTGACGAGTGCTCCAGCAATAGCCATATACGTCAGCAATTTAGTAAACGAGATACTTAAGAATTACTAAAGTGCCCCCAAGGGGATTCGAACCCCTGATCTCCAGCTTGAAAGGCTGGCGTCCTTGGCCACTAGACGATGAGGGCAGGTAACGTTAGACTATGGGTAAATAGCCAAGGCTGTGAGCCCAGTTGTCTCTGATAAATTGAACATCAAATTCATGTTCTGGACTGCTTGTCCTGCTCCTCCTTTTACCAGATTATCAAGGCAGCTAATAACTATAAACCTTTCTGTCCTTAGATCAACAGTAGGATAGATGAAACAAGAGTTGTTCCCCCAAGCATACTTAGTTTGAGGAGGCTTACTCATTATCCGAATAAATGGAGCATTTTTGTAAAATTCCCGATAAAGCTGTTGCAGTTTTTCTTGAGCGCTCTCATTCAGCCATCCCTTCTTTAAGCTAGCATAACAGGAGCTTAATATACCTCGAGTCATTGGCACAAGGTGAGGCACAAAAGTTATCGCCAAAGAAGAACCAGAACTTAATCTCTCCAATTCTTGCTTTATCTCGGGTAGATGCCGATGCCCTTCAATAGAATAAGCACACGTACTTTCATTGGCCTCGGAATAGTGAGTAACCAAACTCAGGCTTCTGCCTGCGCCAGAAACACCCGACTTACTATCAATTATTATATCAGAAGAAATAAGTTCTTCTTTAACCATCGGGGCTAATGCCAGAATAGCACTTGTACTGTAACAACCAGGGTTAGCTATTAAATCAGCAGAGATAATTTCACTCCTGTGCAATTCAGGCAAACCATAAATTGCTTCTCCCAGCAATTGAGGTGCAGGGTGGTTAAATCCATACCATGCAAGATATTCACTGGCATTTTGTAGTCTAAAATCAGCACTAACATCAATAACTTTGATACCTTTCTTCAACAATGCTGGCACTATATCCACGCTAGATTTGTGCGGCATCGCCGAGAAAACAACATCTATATCATTATCAAGTTTATCTTCTATTAAGAGTCTGGTCTCATTAAGGTAGGGTAAAGCATCACCCAGCTTTTGACCAGCAGCACTTCTGCCAGTAACCGATTTAAGCTCCACCTGAGGGTGCTGATAAAGTAAACGAGCCAGATCGCTCCCGATATACCCCGTAACATTTATTATGCCTGCTCTTATTCGTGCCATTAGAAATCTGCTTCATTATATCACATACTAGCCACTGCCAAAGCAGCTAAGCTTCAACAGGTGACTTGTGATAATAACAAACAGCATATTGTTGCTGTCAAGCGAATATGTCACCCCTTAATCTGTGAGTGATAGATATATAGCAAAGCTAAGGGGGTATGTGATAAATTGTCACCTAAAAGGTGAAAGGCATGAAAAAGAGAAGTACATTGGGGGTTACACTCACTGGAGG
>JAGGZD010000022.1 GCA_021162245.1 Dehalococcoidia bacterium
GGGAGACATTCCTCCCTTTGTGCCCAGCATTATCTTCGGGGTACCGCTGCTTTCCATTGTGGTCGGTGTATTTGCCCTGGTGGGTGGAATCATTGCCATGCGCAGGAAGAGGTGGAAATGGGCGCTTGCGGGGGCAGTCGCAGGAGCGCTGTCGGTGCTACCGCTGGGGATAGCGGCTATAATACTGGTAGCCATCTCCAGGGATGAGTTTACCTGAACCGGCGAGTGAGCAACTTCCGTCTTCTCGCTGCTCCTCATTACGAGACAGCCTTGCTGCCGTGGCAGGCACTAATATAACAGCATATATATAACTGCCTTTCCCATTTGTCCATTACAGAGCCATAAAGAGCTTTGACACATGTTATTATGTTCTTCTTTACAAAGTTATCTGTAAGTATTACTTTATTAATAAATAGAATTCCCCTGAGGCTTCGTCCAAAGGGTGGCGGGGATGCTCTTATTGGAGCATCCCTTGCATATATAAAAGATAACTATTCAAGAAACCCGCAAAAGGTACAGGTAGAAAGAACGGAAGAAAAAGGATCAGATATCATGGAAGATCCAAAAGGTAATTTCCACAAACCAGATAAATGGTAAGAATCTGAAGGTTTCATCGTAATAGCTCAGGTTCTATTTCACCCCTGCCATCGCTGGCTCTGCTGTAACGTCTGCTTCTGTTGTTGGGCCCACCGCCCCACATAATTTTTTATTTTTAACTTTTTATCTTCTATCTCCTGCGTCTTCGGTTCTGTGGGGTGGGGATAGTAGTGCTGCAGCCCATCCAGTGTGTCTGTCTTTTAAGCCTCATGTAAATAAGGCGAGAACCCTGTAGGGAGCTATTTCCCGATGCTTATATCACAATGCAGATATGGAAGCTATTGTGTTCTGACCACTCTCGTATTAGAATGGAAGTAGTGTCTTTCCTATTGCAAGACAAAAGATAGTTATTTTAAGAAGGACCAGAGGGTATGAAAGGAAAAGTGTGAATGCCGCAACTCGAACATATTGAAGCAATAGAAAAGCGACTCTGGAGAGCCGCCGATACATTGAGGGCAAATTCCGCCTATGCCAGCAATGAGTATTTCCTACCAGTTATGGGGCTGATCTTTCTGAGGCATGCGTACAGTCGCTTTCTTCGAGTCAAGGATGATATTAAAGCTAATCTTCCCACGCGGGATGGCAAAGCAAGAGCTTTAACAAAAGAAGATTTTTCTCAGAAGAGTGCTATATTTCTAAAACCTGAAGCCCAGTTCGACTATCTGGTTGCTCTTCCTGACAATAAAGATCGCGCCAGGGCACTATATGAGGCGATGGACTCTATTGAGGCTGATTATGAGAACCTGCGAGGTATATTACCTAAGAATGAGTATCAGGAACTCGACAACGATGTATTAGGCCAGCTTCTGCGTACCTTGAACCCTGAGGAATTGAAACATATTTCCGGTGACGTCTTCGGGAGTATCTACGAATATTTCCTTACACAGTTTGCTGACCAGAAGGCGCATGACGGTGGTGAGTTCTTCACCCCAATTTCGTTAGTTTCACTTATAGCAAACGTGCTTGAGCCAGAGAACGGTACGGTGCTTGATCCTGCCTGTGGTTCGGGAGGGATGTTCGTTCAAAGTGCTCGTTTCGTTGAAAAGTTACACCAGAATCCAGTTGAAAAACTCACCTTTCGTGGTATGGAGAAAAACGCCACCACAATTCGTCTGGCAAAGATGAACCTTGCGGTACATGGCTTTGAGGGTGATATCCAGAAGGCAAACACCTATTATGAAGACCCTCATGAATTACATGGCAAGGCTGACTTCGTGATGGCAAATCCTCCATTCAACGTTGATGAGATTGATGCTGAAAGCGTTAGCCGAGACCCTCGTTTGCCATTCGGCCTGCCAGGTGTCAACAAGAAAGGCAAGGTCTCCAATGGCAACTACATCTGGATTAGCTATTTCTACAGCTACCTTAATGAAGCTGGACGAGCTGGTTTTGTCATGTCATCGCAGGCATCAAGTGCAGGGCGTGACGAGGCAAAGGTACGGCAGAGCCTGGTTGAAACAGGTGCTGTAGATATAATGATTGCCATCCGATCGAATTTCTTCTATACACGCACCGTGCCCTGTGAGTTATGGTTTTTGAATCGGGCAAAGCCCGAGGAGGAGTACCGAAACAAGGTGCTGATGCTGGATGCTCGTAACGTTTACCGAAAGGTAACTCGCAAAATCTATGACTTCTCACCTGAGCAGCAGCAAAACCTGCTGGCTATCATCTGGCTCTATCGAGGGCAGACAGAGCGTTATCTCAACCTTGTAGCTGATTACTGTCAGCGTATGCTCGATGAAGGAAATGATTGTTTCACCACTCAAAATGACGATGGTGTAGAAATTAAGGTGTTGCCGGCGTTCATTGTCTCGCTTGATGAATTACGTGCGACCGTACAGCCATTCCTGAAAACGCTTGCGAAAGATGCTGCCCACGCAGGGGTACTGCAGGAACTGGATGAGACGTCATCGGCGTTTAGAAATGATGTTGAATCATTTAATAATGATGTTACCGAGCAGCAGGAGGCATGGAAAGAACAACAGACAAGCAATGGCGAACTTAAAAAAGCCGTTGACCGTCTTGCTCCGCTGGCTGAATCAAGCCGCGACATTATCAAGCAAGCTGACCTGCTCTACAAACTAGCCTGCCGGCTAATTGAGACCTGCGAGAATGAATGCGATGCCAAAGCAAGCGATGCCTGGGTGAACAGGGATATTATTCGCGTTCGCAAATCTGCTGATGAGGCTCGCCAACTGGCGGTCGAGCAACTAAAATTGGTGCGCTACTTCTGGCGGCAGGTACACTGGCTTACCGAGCGTTTTCCCGAGGCAAAACTATGCGATGTGGAGGGACTCGTAAAGCTGGTGGACCGTGCTGAGATAGAGGCCAATGACTGGAGTTTGACTCCTGGTCGCTATGTTGGCGTCGCTCCCGAGGAGGTAGATGAGAATTTCGATTTCGAGGAAGCTCTACGTGAAATCCACGTGGAGCTGGAGGACCTCAACGCCGAGGCGGTAACACTGGCGGCGACTATCAGGAAGAACTTCGAGGAGCTGGGGGTATGAGTTTCGCTACAAAGGAAGTTACACTTCCTGAAATATGTGAACTGGTTACAGATGGAACGCATGATTCACCTAAACTTCAACCTTCAGGCATTCCGTTTATCAAAGGTAAGCATATCTCAACTGGTCGTATCGATTTTACTGATTGTGACTATATTACAGAACAGGATCACTTAAAATGTGTCCAACGAGTCAAACCTCAAACAAATGATGTGCTGTTCTCTAACATTGGTTCAGTTGGAGATGCTGCACGTGTTCTTGATGATAATGAATTCAGTATAAAGAACGTTGCTCTTTTCAGACCTAATCCAGAAAAGGTTGACCCTCTATTTTTCTATTATTTGGTGAAAAGTCGGTATTTTAAAGGGCATTTCCTCAATGTTAGATCAGGTTCTGCACAACCTTTCATCAGTCTTGAAAATATTCGCTCGCTCAGATTTAATTATTTAAAGGATAAAATTGCACAACAACACATTGGTCATGTCCTTTCTGCCTACGATGATCTGATAGAGAACAACCGTCGGCGGATTCAGTTGCTGGAGCAGTCGGCGCGGGTGCTCTACAAAGAGTGGTTCGTCCACCTTCGCTTTCCGGGCCACGAACACGTCAAAATCAAAGACGGAATTCCTGATGGGTGGGATAAGAAGCAAGTCAGGGATGTGTTGGCAAAGGTGAATCGACCTCGAAAGATAAAGAAAGCTGATTTTCTTGATGATGGTCCAATCCCATGTGTGGATCAATCAAGAGACTTCATCGGCGGTTATACGACTGACGATGAAAGCATTGTTGATGAAGGCAAGCCGATAATTGTATTCGGTGATCATACACGTATTTTAAAATTCGTGGACTTTCCATTTGCTTGCGGTGCAGATGGGACGCAGTTAATCGTCGCAAATGAGGCTGCGATGTCTCAGGAATATTTGTAC
>JAGGZD010000051.1 GCA_021162245.1 Dehalococcoidia bacterium
AAGCGCCCATTTCCACCTCTTCCTGCGCATGGCAATGATTCCACCCACCAGGGCAAATACACCGACCACAATGGAAAGCAGCGGTACCCCGAAGATAATGCTGGGCACAAAGGGAGGAATGTCTCCCTTGCCAAAGCCAGGCTGGTCAAAGAAGCCAACCGCATAATTCATCGCCCCAAAGATGGCCAACGCCCCTGAGAGCAATGCGAGAATTCCTCCAGTGAGCGGTTTGCTGGTCTTTTTCATGTCACTTTCTCTTATAAGAAATACCGCACCGCGTTCCCGATCAGTGCATTGTGGAGACATAAACCCTGGTTAAAGATGCAAAGGCAAAAATACCAGGTAGCTTATCTCCCACTATCTGGCTCATTACCGGGCTCGCTACCTGAGCCTCTCCCCTGGAAGGAGAGGCAGTTCTACTATTGTAGCGGGGTTCATCTCCCCCATTTTACTCACTCTACTCGTCCTCTGCACTCTCCACGATCTCTACAAGTTGAATTTCGAAAGTCAGGTCTTTGCCCGCCATGGGGTGGTTGGCATCCAGCGTCACGGTCGATTCGGAGACATCAATCACCTTGACCTGCATTGTTTGCCCTCCAGATTGGCCAAGCTGCAACCACTGCCCAATTTCTGGGTTCATACCCGGTGGCAATTTGTCCCGGCTTACCACCATCACCATGTCCTCATGATATGGGCCATAAGCATCATCCGCCGGAATCTTAACGGTTTTCGATTCGCCAATCTTCATACCAATTACAGCCTCCTCGAAACCAGGAATCACCTGGTTCTCCCCGATTGTAAATTCCAGAGGGTCCTTGCCGACAGAGCTATCGAAAACCTCACCATCATCAAACGTGCCTGTATAGTCAACCCTGACAGTATCACCGCTTTTTGCCGGCACTGCGCTCTCCAACCCCCCTGAGCACGCAGTGAGCAACATGCCCCCTATAAGCAAGGTTCCCATCAAAATTGCAGCTGTTTTCTTTATCATACCTGTCTCCTCTCTCATGTTAGCGATTAAAGTTCGTTCTTAAAAAGCCTGTTGCCAGACACCAGTCCGGCAACACAACGTAATACGGATATTCCGTCTTCACCCTACCGAAATTTGCGGCTAAGAGGCTGGGTCGAGGTGGAATTTGTCACCAGATTATACGGTCACCAACACGTGGCTTAGTTCCCATAACAAGCAATTCACCACTTGGATAATAAACGCTAACCACGTAGTTAAACATCCCCTTACGCACCACCGCGCCTGGCACTGTCTCTGGCCCCAGGGTTTGTACTAATCGCACGAAAATCTCACCAAGTTCCCTGGCGCTCTCCTTAGACGTTGCGTAATCCACCGTAATAGCGAGGTCTAAATTTCTCCCTTCCTGGAATACAGCCGCCTTTTCCACTGCAGAGTAATCTTTAATCGTCCGTATGGCTAAATTCTTCTGCCTTCCGGAAAGCCGCGGAGGGAGAGCAATCTCTCGCCAGACTATAGCCACTAACATAAACCCAAGGACAGCGGAAACAAAATGTCCTCTTTTCACCTTTTGCCCTCCTTATTTATTTCATTATACCTTTCCCTGAATATCTATTCCAACTTTTTGTACTCATATTCCCTGATATTTGCTACTTCGCCTCATATCTCTGAGCCAGTTTAGATAGATTAGTGAGGGTAATTAAGAGTATAATCGGCACAGAAAATCACTTGAACACCTGACTTATAGTGTGAAATGTATTATTTTGCTTACGCTTCAAATCTCAACCTCAAACAGATGCAAGCACGCTGTCCCCTTGCCAAACCCAAATTCGTAGCCACACTCCCCAATCACAAGCTGATATTCTCTGGATGGTCCAGAAAGTGGCGTGGCGGAGTCGCCAGCATCAAGGTATGTAAAGGAGAGAAAGTTACTGGCGCTGTTTACGAAATCTCGCAGAGGGATTTAATGGCGCTGGATAAATATGAAGGTTATCCCAGCACCTACGGACGGGTTAACGTAATTGTATTCACAGACTTAGATGATGCTATAGAAGCCATTACCTATATCAAGATTGAGCAGTCGGAAGAGACACAACCTTCACAGGAATATTTAGCCACAATTCGACAAGGGCTCAAGGACTGGGAAATCGTTTGAGCCTTACAATAGGGAAGGTAAAAACAGCTTGAAAAAACCACCCGCTATCTTTTACGGCTGGGTTATCCTGGCTGTAGCCTTTATCAACATAGCGCTCGGCTATACCATCAGAAATAGCTTCGCCGTATTCTATCCCACCATAGTAGATGAGTTCGGCTGGCCACGCGGCAGCACAGCGATTATGTTCTCTATCGCTGTAATTACCTATGGGCTGATGGCTCCCGTAGCAGGCAGCCTCGTGGATAGATTCAAACCAAGGCTAGTCTTAAGCATAGGAGCCTGTATCATGGGAGCAGGCACTGTGTTATGCAGCATAGCAACGACCCAGTGGCACTTCTATGTTTTCTACGGCGTCATAGCAGCCATAGGTTTAAGCATAACGGGATGGACACCACTCACTGCCATAATGTCGAACTGGTTCGTCAAGAAGCGCGGTCTTGCCTTTAGCATCCTGGCCGCCAGCTACGGCGTAAGCCTGATATCAGCCTCCCTCGCCCAATACCTGATTTCCAATTTTGGCTGGCGCTTTGCTTACGCCCTCATAGGTATCTCCGCCACCACCATTATTATCCCTTTATCCGCCTTCTTTATACGCCGTAGCCCCCAGGAAAAAGGACTTCTGCCCGACAATATGCTGCAGCCTTCACCTCAAGCACAGATACTACCTGTGCCCCAGGCAAAAGCTGACACAGGAAGTAAATGGAGCAATACAGATTGGACACTTCAGCGAGCGCTGAAAACTTATCAGTTCTGGGCACTCTTCTGTACTGCTTTTTGCCTGCTGGGTGTGGCCGAGCAAACAGCAATAACACACCAGGTTTACTTCTTTAAAGATGCAGGCTATGAACCTATGCAGGCTGCCGCTATCTATAGCGTATTTGGCGTTGCCTTCGTGGTTGGGAATTTATGTGGTTCCCTATCGGATTCACTGGGACGAGAAAAGGTTTACATGCCAAGCTGCCTGCTGAGCGCTGTGTCTGTACTCCTGTTATTCCTGATAAAAGATGCATCTCAACCATGGATAGCCTTCCTGTTTGCCGTATGCATTGGCCTTGGAGTGGGTGCTGCAGGCCCGATCTTCTTCGCCGTAGTGGCTGACCTGTTTCAAGGAAAACATCTTGGCTCTATTCAGGGCTTTATTGTCCTGGGCTTTTCACTGGGCGGTGCTGCCATGCCATGGTTTGCGGGGTTCCTTCATGATAAAACTGGTAGTTACTCTGCAATCTTTTTTATACTTATAGCCTCCTTGATAGCCTCCGCAGCGCTAATGCGGGTAGTCGCTCCTTCTAAACTAAGGTGAACTGCATACAAGCTCCGACATTCCTGCGGCGAGCATCATATCAAGAATGGCTGCCCTCTCTTCGCTGGGGGAAAACAGTTAGCATGAAGCGAGATTTTTCTTAAGAGTCAAAGATTCGGGGGGCATATGCTTCTGGATATGTATTCTTCAATTCCTCGGCAATACCCCTCATTTTCACAAGCTTCGCTCTTTGTTCAGGAGTTAGCGAGGCTTCATATTCAGCCAGTACACGCTGTAATTTCTCCTCTTCTATGGGGAGTTTTTGCTTCTTTACTCCTGCAGCAACATCTTCAGGTTTCCCAACTATGACATCCTTAGTAGCACCACCTGTGTATTTCACCTGCTTGAGAAGCCCCAGGGTCAGCACATTGCCAAGCTTTACTATCATGTCATCAATATATCGCACAGGCGGAAAACGCCTGGATGCAAACCCGATTCGCTGTCCCGTAACAGCATGCAACAGAGCGCCAGCGCCAGCATACAAAAAACATAGCGTGAGCAAAAGGCAAATCAGCAACAAGATAACAAGGAAGGGACTCCAAAAAGGTCTGATGCCAATAGCGCCAGAAATAAAACTCAACACAAGGCCAGGCATAGACCAGCTAAAAGCTAACATCAGGTAAACAGTGTATCTATTTTCAACAGGCTCCGATTTGCTCAACTTGCCGGTTTCTGCCTGCGTATCCACACCTTTGCTTTTACCAGTAACAAACAATAGAACAGCAGCCGTCAACGATAAACCAGCAAGAATGGCGAAAAAAGAGGGGGAAAGCAAAGCACCCAGTCTTACCAAGGTTTCCATAGCCACCTCCATTTAAACTGGTTTCTACATATATCTAAATATAGCATACCAGATTTGTATGTTGGTGGACTAATGGAAATCTCTTCCAATACAAAACGAGTCTGAGAGAAACATTATTGGATAGAGCGGGTGATGCAGGTGCGTTGACAAAAAATGAGTAACGAGAGTAAAGCGGCAATAGTGCGTTGCGTCAAAATAGGCCATTACCGAAAGGGGAGTTATTGGGCTATAGAAGTATGAATTATAGTTGTTTTGGGAACAAGGGGGTGTTAGGATGTAAGGTGAGATGGAGAGAAGTGAGGCCAGCAAAAAGTTACAATGAAAAAGGAGGATAATAGCATGAAGGTGAAGAATCTCTTAAAAGGCAAGAGAGGGGTATATAGCTTCATGGCAGGAGCGCTGGTTGCGCTTCTTCTGCTTGCTGGCTTGCCCGCGTGTGCCCCAGCAGCGGAAGAAGAGGTAACTCCACCAGCTGAGGGAGGAGGCATACAATACGGTGGCAGGTTGAATGTTGGCTGGCTTAATTGCGTAGAAACTGTGTCACTCGATGAATCTATAGGATATTGGCCCATGGCGTGGACTTGGTGGCGGCTGGTCTACGACCGCGTAGGTCGTGAGGGAATACCCCCAGATTATATTCCTGAACCTCAGCTAATTGTGAAATGGGAAACGGAAGATAACAAAACTTGGATAGCTCACCTCAGGGAAGATGCCACGTTTCATGATGGCGTCCCGGTTACGGCAGAGGACCTTGCTTTTACCCTCACGGATTTCTTTGAAGCAGAGCCACGCTGGCGTTACTCGGACTGCGATTGTGTGCCTGGGTCTGTAAAAGTAATAGATGATTACACACTAGAGTTTACGCTAAAGACAGTACAGGGTGCGGGGCGTTATCCTCCCTTCTGGGATTCACCAATAGTCCCCAAACATATTTGGGAGCCCTATTTCGAGGCTGCTATTGAAAGAGGCGACCCTATAAGTGAACATGGATATGCGAATGAGGACTGCATCGGGTCTGGGCCATTCAAACTGAAAGAGTTTGTACCCGCGGAGTATATGCTGCTCGAAGCGAATGATGATTATTATGAGAAGCCATATGTAGATGAACTACTTTTCAAAACTTATGGAAGTGCTGATGCTTTATATATGGCTTTAAGGAACGGCGAAATAGATATGATTGGCCATGGCGGATGTTCGAGGTTAGTCATTGATGATTTCAAGGAAGAGGGCTTCAAACTTATAACTTCTAGAGGCGTTGAACAAAAGGTTTTATCGTTTAATCTGCATCAAGATACGCCATTAGGGCAAGATGTGAATGTCAGGAAAGCCATCATGTATGGAATAGACAGAGACAGTATTGTAGATATGGTGTACCTTGGGTATGGAGAAACGATAGACAGTATTGTGTATGAAGAGATGCCAATACATAATCCGAACCTGCCACAATACGATTATGACCCTGACAAAGCAAACGGAATGTTGGATGCAGCTGGTTATATAGATACTGACAATGATACAGTAAGGAATGATCCTGCAACAGGGAAAAATCTTGCCTTTGTCCTGATGGTTAATGCAAACAACACCGACGACGTTAAAGCGGGAACTATGATTACGGATTACCTTCAGAGTATAGGCATAGATATTAGTGAGAAAACGTTGGATACATCCACTTTTGGTTCGTTCCTCTATGCGCCAAAAGAGGATCAGTTTGATATTGCCATAACCATGATGGATCCCGGTCCGGGCAATAGCTGGGTGTGGGAGTGGTTTGAAAGCTACGAGGCTGGAGGCACAGTATGGAATTCGTCTTATTATAATAACTCTGTGCTGGATGAGCTCTACATTAAATTGAGTGCCGAATCAGATGAGGCTAAAAGCACAGAGTACTGGTATGAGCTGCAGGAAATCATGGCTGAGGACCTGCCATATGGTCCATTATGGAGAGCCGATGTAATAGACCCTGTGAGCGATAAATTCGAAGGTTATGTGCCAGCTATGGGTGGAATTTCATCCTGGACTAACCAATGGAGTTATCTAAAGGTACATCTAAAGTAAGCTTTGTTCTGGCAAAGAAAACACCGCTGTAATAATCCAAAATAATGGATTATTACAGCGGTGTGACTTATAATTCTCAGGAGAAATCGAAGTGGACAGATATTACATATTCTTCTAACGGCAGTTATCAAATAGCATTTTCGTTGTTGCTACATTCTATTTAAAAAGCAGGAGGGTAATTAGATGAGTACCAAACGAAGAAATCAGCATTGCGTAACTCTTTATGACCCATCAAAGGCATACAACGGCTATACCATAGTCTGGGCTGAGGAAGGAAGAGATGCATGGCTCATCGACATGGAA
>JAGGZD010000054.1 GCA_021162245.1 Dehalococcoidia bacterium
TGGCTTGTTGAGTATAACTTCAACCGCCCTCATCAGTCTCTTGTCTATCTTACCCCTGTGGAGTATATTGAAAAGGAACTTGCTAAAACCCATAGTTCAGTGTTACCTATGTGGTCAGCCAGCACATTTCGTTGACGAAATAGACAGAGTTTGCTAGTATAGAATTTGCCACTGACCTGTATAGCAGTGAGCTTAAAGCAAGGTTAAATAGTAATTTCCGCTTGGATTGGCAACGACCGAGACGGCAAGGAGAGTTTAGGGTAGAAATCCTCTTGGCGGTGCCGGGAGGATTTCTTATTTATGCTTATGCGAATAACTTTAATAAATGCTCCTGGGATTACTACACCTGTGGCTAGTATCCCCACAGCCAAGGAGGCGAAGCAATGTTAACAATTGGATTTGTTGGCGCAGGAACAGTAGGCACAGCACTAGCATTAAGCCTTCCTTCAGAGAAATACAAAGTGCTTGCTGTATATAGTCGCACGCCGAGCTCAGCACAAAGGCTAGCTCAATTAGTACCCGACTGCCAATACTGCCAAACGGCCCAAAAAGTGGCCGATGCTGCCGAATTAGTCTTCATCACTACTCCCGACGACGTTATTTCTAAAATAGCCAGCGAAATTGACTGGCATAAAGGTCAGGGCGTCCTGCACTGCAGTGGCGCTTATTCTATTGATATTTTAGAGCCAGCGAGGCAATGCTACGCTAATGTAGGCTCCATCCACCCATTACAAACCTTCGCCAGCATTAACGAGGCTGTAAAAAATCTGCCTGGCTCTACTTTTGCTTTAGAAGCTGATGAACCATTGCTATCAAGACTAAAAGAATTGGCTTCTGCTCTAAACGGCAGGTACGTAGAACTTAAACCAGGAAATAAAGTACTGTATCATACAGCAGCTGTTTTTGTATCTAACTACCTGGTGACTCTAATCAAGTTAGCCCTGGATTTATGGCAAGATTTTGGAGTGTCAGCAAATGAGGCAACAAAGTCTCTGCTCCCATTGCTTAAGGGGACAGTCAACAACATCGAAAATATCGGCTTACCCAATTGCCTCACTGGACCGATAGCTCGTGGTGACCTAGGGACTATAGATAAACACCTGAATGCCCTTAAAGCCATAAACTCCCCCTCATTTACTACATATCAGGAACTAGGACTTCAAACCATCTCCATTGCTTTAGCCAAAGGGAAGATTGATGATGATAGAGCTGAGGAGTTAAAAACCCTGCTTAAGGGACAGGATACAAAATAATATAAGAAACAGGAGGCGTCAGAAATGCGAGTAACCATCAGCGATTTGAAAGAGATGAAACAAAATAAGGAAAAAATACCCATGTTGACTGCTTACGATTACATGACAGCCAAGTTAGCAGATGAAGTCGACATACCCCTAATACTGGTTGGCGATAGCCTTGGCATGGTAATGCTTGGTTATGACTCAACCATACCAGTAACTATTGGTGAAATGATTCACCACACGAAAGCTGTAGCCAAAGGTGCCAAGAAAGCCATGGTAATAGGCGATATGCCATTCATGACTTATCATGCGAATATTTCTGACGCCCTATATAACGCAGCACGCTTCATTCAGGAAGGAGGAGCGCAGGCAGTGAAATTAGAGGGCGGTGAAATCGTCGCAGACACAGTGAAACGTCTCACATCCTGTGGTATTCCTGTCATGGGACATGTTGGACTTACCCCACAATCCATATACCAGCTAGGCGGATTCAAAGTACAAGGGAAGGTCACACAGGTAGCCCAGCGTTTAATTGAAGACGCCCAGACTCTGGAAGAAGCTGGCGCTTTCTCTATCGTTCTGGAATGCATTCCCGCTCCCCTTTCCAAACTAATTACCCAGAAGACAAGCATCCCTACGATTGGTATCGGCGCTGGACCCGATTGTGATGGGCAAGTTCAGGTAATCAGTGATATTTTAGGCCTCTACACCGATTTTGTACCTAAACATACCAAACGCTACGCTAGATTAGCCGACGAAATAAAAGCCGCTATAGCTGATTACATATCCGAGGTAAAATCTGTTAACTTTCCTACTATGAAACATAGCACCCCAATGGACGAGAGCATTATATCTTCCCTCAAAACATGAAGGGCAGCGCTGATAAAATACTCCGTTGTTATTCTCCGAAGATGTGGGTAAGAACGTGAACACAATAAGAACAGTTGCCGGGATAAAGGAGTTAAGACGTAAGCTTACTGGTTCGATTGGCTTTGTCCCTACCATGGGTTTTCTCCACCAAGGTCATCTAGCCCTGGTAAAGAAAGCCAGGGCGGAAAATTTTACCGTCGTGGTTAGCATTTTCGTCAACCCCACCCAGTTCAGCTCTGCAGAAGCTCTTAAAGGCTACCCGCGTGATTTCAAACGTGATTTAAAGCTTTTGGAAATGGAAAAAGTGGATATTGTTTTTATACCCCCTGATAATGAGATTTACCCACACGCATTTAGTAGCTGGGTAGATGTAGAGAGACTGACAGATCATCTTGAAGGCATATCACGCCCAAGATATTTTAGAGGGGTAACCACAATTTGCACTAAACTATTCAACATTATCCAACCTACAAGAGCTTATTTCGGGCAGAAGGATGCACAACAGACACTCGTCATAAAGAAAATGGTAGTTGACCTTAACATGAATCTAGAGATCGTAACTGTGCCTACTGTTAGGGAAAACAACGGCTTAGCTATGAGCAGCCGCAATATTCACCTCAACCCTGAGGAACACCAGGCAGCGACCATTTTATTCAAAGCTCTCACCATGGCCAAACAACTACGGCAAAGTGGGGAAAAAGACGCCAATAAAATCCGTGAAGCGATGACCTCTCTTATTCAAAAAGAACCTCTGGCGCAGATTGATTATGTCAGCATCGCTGATGTCAATAATCTAGAAGAGCTAAAGATTGTTGCACATCCATCTCTAGCTTCTCTAGCAGTTAGGATAGGCAAAACAAGATTGATAGATAATATGATTCTATAAATAGCTATTCCTCTCATACAACTTTGAATAACAAAAGGGGACACAATGAATTTACCCCTATAAGATACCTCCACCTTATACAAATAAGTTCAGGTAAGATACAAGGAATTAGTGGCCAGCCACCCACTAGAACACTACCTGAATAATCACCATTAGCCCAACTATAATAAGGTAAATCCCTATCAAATAGTTTAGAATCTTAGGAAAAACCATGACCACAATACCAAATATGAGAGTTATCACTCCCATAGCTAGTCCTGTTGCGCCGAATAGCTGCATAATAGTATTACCTCCTTACAATTGCTAGTATACCAATTACAATGAGCCCAATACCTACTATCAGTCGAATGAGTTCGGGGAAGGCGAGCACCAACATCCCCATAATAATGGCTGCCACCCCCATCCACAAATCTCTTATCTTCATAAACTTACTACCTCCTTCGTTCACGTCACACCTGCCCTCATAATATACCCGAAATATGAAAAAAACAATAGCTTGTGCTGGCTGGCCACATAGGTAACACTGAACTATGGGTTTTAGCAAGTTCCTTTTCAATATACTCCACAGGGGTAAGATAGACAAGAGACTGATGAGGGCGGTTGAAGTTATACTCAACAAGCCATTCGGTTAACAA
>JAGGZD010000058.1 GCA_021162245.1 Dehalococcoidia bacterium
ACTACCAGTTTCACCGCTTCCTGGCGGAATTCCCGGGTGTACCTTCCTTGTGGGATACCTTTCAATTTGACACCTCCATCTGTCTATTTTATCCAACTTTGGTGTCCATTAAATCCATCCTACCTCAACCCTTCAGGCTCATCTTGTATTGGAAAAGACTGCGACTTGTCCCAGGAGCTCTAGATGTGATAAATTTATCCAGCAGCTCAGTTGTGAACTTTTGTGAACTTTTTGTTACTGAAGGTGCTAATTGCGGGTGTAACTCAGCGGTAGAGTGCTTGCTTCCCAAGCAAGACGTCGAGGGTTCGAATCCCTTCACCCGCTCTTCAATACGAATTACAGGCCAAACAATAACGAAAGCAAGAATACACATCAAATTTCCCCTCACACGTCGTTTTATCGATCCTTAATTCGTGACAAAACGTGACATGGTTCAAACATAATGAGCTCTGCAGCGGAGAATGAAAAAATGCTATACTAGCTACGCGAATTTTCACTCCGTCCATCTAGTTTTATATCATCTGCTAAGTGATTCAGTAAACAAAGCCAAGGTAGATTCATTAATACATAAGACGAAGTGATATAATTCATGCAAAATCAAAAATACTTGGCAATTGGATAAATTGAGCACACTAAGATTAGGGCTAGCGCAGATTAACACCACCGTAGGTGACCTGAGCGGTAACACAAACAAGATAATAAGATTTATTGATAAAGCAAAACCGCTTGGGGTTGAACTAGTCATTTTCCCTGAATTAGCCATAACAGGTTATCCTCCAGAGGACTTGCTTCTGAAGCCTCAGTTTATTAAGCAAAATCAAGAACATCTGAAGAAAATAATAAGACATTCTTCAGAAATAACGTTAGTAGTAGGCTTCGTAGATAGTGATAGTGACACATATAACGCCGCGGCAGTAATCTGCAACAATAAATTAACTGGCGTTTACCATAAAATTTACCTGCCCAACTATGGGGTCTTCGATGAAAACAGATATTTCCAACCAGGAACCCAATGTCCCATCTTCACCATTCATAATATTGGTATAGGCATAACCATTTGCGAAGATATATGGCACAAAGATGGGCCAGCAGCAATAGAGGCTCGCACTGGAGCTAAGCTACTAGTTAATATAAGCGCTTCTCCATACCATGCAGGGAAAAAACACACTCGGGAAAGAATGTTAACTGCCAGAGCAGTTGACAATGTAGCTATCATTGCCTGCAACAATTTGATTGGGGGGCAGGATGAGTTAGTTTTCGATGGAAATAGTTTGGTAATCAATGAAAAAGGGGAAGTTATTGCCCAAGGGAAGCAATTTGAAGAAGATTTTATAGTGGTTGATTTGAATATGGACTTTGCATTCCGAACACAACTACATCGGCCTCAATATGGAAAAGAACCACACTTGGTTAGAAGAGAACTGAGGCAAGCTAATAAAATGGAAGTATCAAGTCAGTTTTCTACAATTGACAAACCACCCTTGCCATCAAGACAACTTGAGAAAATGGACGACGTCGCTGAGATATATCAAGCACTTACTATGGGCATCAGGGATTATGTAAATAAAAATGGCTTCAAAAAAGTAGTGATCGGTTTGTCTGGAGGTGTTGATTCAAGTTTAGTAGCCACCATAGCAGTTGATGCTTTGGGGGCTGCAAACATTGTAGGCGTCTCTATGCCTTCTCGCTATACATCGTCAGCCAGCAAATTAGACGCTGAACTACTGGCTAAAAACTTGGGGATAGAATTCAGTGTTATATCTATTGAGAAAACATTTATTTCCTATTTGGAAACACTGGCAAGTCCTTTCAACAACACTCGGTCAGATGTGACCGAGGAAAATTTACAAGCAAGGATCAGAGGCAACATTCTCTTTGCCCTATCCAATAAATTTGGCTGGCTGGTACTCAGTTGCAGCAACAAAAGCGAGACAGCCACAGGATATGCTACTCTATATGGAGATATGGCTGGAGGATTTGCGCCACTCCAAGATGTATTTAAGACAATGGTTTTTGAATTGGCTAAGTATAAAAATTGTCAAGCAGGTAGAGAAGTAATTCCCCACAGCGTTTTAAACAAAGCACCCTCAGCTGAGTTAAAACCTAACCAAAAAGATATAGATACACTACCACCATATGAATCGCTGGATTCCATTTTAAAAGCATATGTAGAAGATGATTTATCAATTAACCAAATCGTAGCTAATGGTTTTGATCACGAGATAGTCACGAAAGTGGCCCGGTTAGTAGACAAAAGTGAATACAAGCGCCGCCAATCTCCTCCAGGGATCAAGATAACTCCAAAGGGGTTCGGTAAGGATAGAAGATTACCAATCACCAATAGATTCAGAGATTAAACAATTTAGATATTAACTAAAGGGAATAAAATGCGAAAAATAGGTGGCACTATACTGGGAATTGGCTTAGGGCTTTTAGCATGTTGGGGGCTATACAATTTCTTTGGATACGTCCTGCCATCATTGCCCTTACCTGTCAAGATCGCCATTGTTGCTATTGTCATAGGGCTTATCATTCTCTTAACATCGCTAGTTAGAGAAAGAAAAAGAGCATCGAAGGAAGAAAAAGACAAATTCAAGGAGGTGGAAAGGTGATCGTGGTTACCACAGAACACATAGAGGGTAAAAGTATAATGGAAGTGCTGGGTTTAGTTAAAGGTAGCACCATCAGAGCTAGACACGTGGGCCATGATATCATGGCTAGTTTACGAAACATTGTCGGTGGTGAGGTCAAAGACTACACCACAATGTTAGCACAGGCTCGGGAAGAAGCATTACAGAGGATGATTGAGCAAGCCGAGGATATGGGGGCTAATGCCATAGTAGGAACTAGGTTCGTAACTTCGATGGTAATGTCTGGAGCTGCTGAAATGGTAGCTTATGGGACGGCGGTTAAGATAGCATAAATTAGCTGCCTATGGATTAGTTCAAGAGGATCTGTTTTGATATATAAAATAGAAGTTTGGTTAAAGAATAACCTACCTGATGTTAGAGGGCTTAGCCTAGCCAAGGATATATACGATCTGGGCATAACAACAGTCTCCAATATCCGTGTAGTGGATATATACCGGCTGGATACAGATTTAAAACTTGATGAGCTAGATTTGATTTGTCAAAACCTTCTAGTTGATTCTGTAATTCAGGAGATGCGCTGTGAATCAACTTCTGAGAACGAAAACAAGCTCGACACTAATCATAACATTGTTGAGGTAGCTTACAATGCTGGCGTCACTGATCCTGTAGAAGAGACTTCCATGAAAGCAGTGCTGGATTTGGGCGTGAGTGGCATCAGGGCAATTAAAACAGCAAAACGTTACCTCATTGAAGGACACCTAAATGAGTATCAGCTAGAGACAATAAGCAATAGATTACTAGTGAATCCAATTATACAGCACGTAGTTAAATCCGAACCGATGGCATTCCCTGAAAATCCTCAGTACATATTCAAGCTTAAACATATGGATATTTTGGGAGCAAATAAAGATGAGCTTATGAAAATCGGACGACAGTTCGGATTTACAAATAACGAATTCCAAACAATCGGCGATTACTTTCGTAAACAACAGCGCAATCCTACCGATGCTGAACTCGAAACATTAGCCCAAACTTGGTCTGAGCATTGCGTTCATAAAACATTCAAAGACAGAATTAAGTTCGGTGACATAACTATAGATAACTTGCTAAAAAATACTATCATGAAAGTAACTGAAGAATTAAACAAGCCCTGGTGCCTCTCTGTTTTTGAAGACAACGCTGGCGTGATTGATTTCGATGGTCGCTGGGCTCTTTGTTTTAAGGTTGAAACTCACAATCATCCATCAGCAGTTGAGCCATATGGAGGAGCTTCAACCGGGGTAGGCGGAGTTGTTCGTGATGCCCTGGGCACAGGATTAGGAGCCAAACCAATTTTGAACACTGATGTCTTTTGTTTTGGCCCACCTGATTTCCCCTACGACAGACTACCACGAGGTATATTACACCCACGTCGTATCTTCAAAGGTGTTCATTCTGGAGTAGCTGATTACGGTAACCGCCTTGGAATCCCCACAGCTAACGGCGCCATATTATTTGATGAACGATATGTGGCTAATCCACTTGTCTTCTGTGGAACATTGGGGTTATTACCTAAAAATATGTCAAAAATGGGGCAACAAAGACCTGGCGATTTAGTAGTATTAGCCGGAGGCAAAACTGGACGCGATGGAATACATGGCGTGACTTTTGCATCAGAGCAACTTACCGAAAAATCAAGTACAACCTCCTATAGCTCAGTCCAAATTGGCAATCCCATTGTGGAAAAGAAACTTATCGACGTCATCCTGCAAGCCAGAGACCGTGGGCTATATTCCAGAATAACTGACTGTGGTGGAGGTGGGCTTTCGTCAGCAGTGGGTGAGATGGCCGCCAAAACCGGAGCGCATATTTACCTAGATAGGGTTCCCTTGAAATATTCAGGCCTGTCCTACTCTGAAATATGGATATCTGAATCTCAAGAACGAATGGTGTTAGCTGTCCCACCAAAACACATTGAAAAATTATTGGCTCTTTTTAGCTCTGAAGACGTCGAAGCAACAGTGATCGGCGAGTTTAGCAACGATAGAAAACTTCAGCTATTTTATCAGGACAATCTGGTCTGCGACTTAAGCATGCAATTTCTGCACAGAGGTCGGCCTCGGATAGAGAGAAAAGCCACATGGGAACAACCACAATTTTCTGAACCTAATTTTGCTCAACCACAGGATTTAAATGAAACCTTGCTTCAAGTACTTGGGGCATGGAATATATGTAGTAAGGAATGGATAATACGCCAATATGATCACGAAGTGCAAGGAACTAGTGTACTTAAACCCCTAGTGGGCAGCAACAACGATGGACCAAGCGACGCTGCTATTATCAGACCTCTTCTGGATTCAACAATGGGCGTAATCATATCTAATGGTATAAACCATAAATATGGAGAGATAGACCCATATTGGATGGCAGCATCCAATATTGATGAAGTATTAAGACAAATCGTAGCCGTTGGTGGTGATTTAAAAAGAGTAGCCTTGCTGGACAATTTCAGCTGGGGTAATACCAACCAACCTGACACACTTGGCGCTTTGGTTCGTGCAGCTCAAGCTTGCTACGATATGGCCACTACATACGGTACTCCATTTATTTCAGGTAAGGATAGCCTCAATAACGAGTTTGAATTCGAAGGCGAAACTATCTCTATCCCCCACACCCTACTCATCTCAGCTATCGGTATTATGGAAGATGTGAACCAAGCAATATCAATGGATTTCAAGAAAGCAGATGACCTGGTTTACATTATTGGTAACACTTGGAATGAGCTTGGTGGAACAGAATATTTTAGAATGAAGGGCTTTACAGGTAATAATGTGCCTAAAGTAAATCCACAACAGAGTAAGGAGTTAATGTATAAGTTGAGTTCAGCCACCAAGAAAGGTTTAGTTGAGGCCTGCCACGACTTAAGCGAGGGCGGCTTCGGCACTGCCGTTGCAGAAATGGCTTTCGCTGGAGGTCTAGGTGCTACAGTACATCTTGGTCGTATGCCACTCGGTGAGCCCATGGCGAGAGATGACTCCATACTTTTTTCAGAATCAAATAGTCGCTTCCTGGTTGAAGTGGCACCAGAGAATAAGGATGAATTTGAAAAGACAATGAGCACCGTTAACTTGGCCGTTATTGGTCAAGTTTCCAACTCTGAAACACTGGATATATACGGAATGAATGGCAGGAAAATTGTTAGCAAATCTCTTAGTCAGTTAAAAGAGGCTTGGCAAAAACCACTACGCTGGTAAAAACCAATGAGTAAAGTAAAGACATTAATACTACGTGCACCCGGGACAAATTGTGATGCTGAAAGTGCCTTTGCCTTTCAGCAAGCTGGAGCAATAACTTCTTCGATTCATATTAGCGAATTGATCCGTCACGGACAACGACTCTCCGATTACCAAATAATGGTTATCCCTGGAGGATTCACCTACGGCGACGATATCTCTGCAGGAAAAGTATTAGCTAATGAACTTCGACTAAAGCTCGGCGGAGACATAGCAAGATTTATTGAAAGCGGAGGATTAATTCTAGGGATTTGCAATGGCTTTCAGGTACTCGTAAAGGCTGGCATTTTACCAGGATTGCCAGAAGCTAAGAGACAATCATTAACCCTGATGACAAATGATTCAGGCAAATTTGAATGTCGATGGGTACACCTGGTAGTAAATGAGAAAAGTCCCTGCGTATTCACCAAGAATATTGATCACATGTATCTCCCTGTAGCACATGCTGAAGGTAAAGTCATAGCTGACGCTGAAACGTTGCCTCAATTAAATGTAGTGCTGTATTACACCGATGAGAGTGGCAGCAACAAAGCTGGATATCCTTATAACCCCAACGGTTCGGTAGCAAATATTGCTGGCATTTGTGACACATCAGGGCACATTTTTGCTCTGATGCCACATCCCGAACGATGTATTAAAAACACACAACTACCACGATGGACAAGGCAAGAAACTAAGAAATACAAAAATGGTTTCCAAATTTTTGTGAACGCTGTAAAGTGGGCTCAATCTTTATGAATAATGAATAGCGAAGGAATTGTTATAATTGATTAAAGATAATTTACCAACAACCCAGTTTCACCCCGAGAAGAGTGGCGCCTTTGGGTTGAAACTGTATTCCAATCTCTTGAATAAGGCACTAGGAGAGAAGTAACATATGTCGATAACTAGCCATCCTGTTATGGGGAAACAAAGGTAAATTTCATGACAAAGATCGGAATTCTTTCTTTACAGGGTGCTTTTGCTGAGCATGCCACCAGCTTACAAAAGTTGGGGGTAGAAACACTAGCCATACGTTTACCTCAAGACCTTGAAAATGTAGATGGGCTTATCATCCCCGGAGGAGAATCTACTACTATTAGTCAACTGGCAATAAATTATGATCTGATGAAGACATTGAAAAATCTAGCTCAAAATGGCTTCCCAATGTTTGGAACTTGCGCTGGGCTGATTTTACTGGCAAGAAATATCTCCGATTCAAAAATAGAGACCATCGGGGCCATGGATATAAAAGTGCAACGTAATGCTTTTGGCAGACAAACAGACAGTTTTGAGACGTCTCTGCCAATACCAGTTCTAGGCGAGATTCCATTCCCTGCCATATTTATCAGAGCACCTATTATAGAAGAGACCAACTCCACAGTGAAAACACTGGCTAGACTCCCAAACGGCACTCCTGTTGCTGCTAGACAAGAAAATTTACTGGTGTCAGCTTTTCACCCCGAACTAAGCTCAGATCTCAGGTTTCACGCTTATTTCTTGGATATCGTTTCACGATAAATTTATACCTGATAAAAAATAAGCGAGTTAGGCAAATGTTTTCTATTCTGGAACACTATTACCAAATTTTGCCCACAGATGAAGCTAATGCTACCCTTACTGCCAGTATCTTTGACTGCCGAACTTACTCCATTCACCAGGCAAAGGGTGAGGTAGGATGGATTTAATGGACACCAAAGTTGGGTAAAATAGACAGATGGAGGTGTCAAATTGAAAGGTATCCCACAAGGAAGGTACACTCAGGAATTCCGCCAGGAAGCGGTGAAACTGGTAGTAGAAGATAAGGTATCATGTCGTGAAGCAGTCCAAAGACTGTCCCTGGCTCCGTCAACACTTGCTTATTGAGTCAAAGCCTATAAGGAAGGAAAACTGGGGGAAATCGGCAAGACACAAAAGCCCTTAACTGAAGTCGAGATGGAGTTGGCCCGGGCGAAGAAAGAACTGGTAGAAGTGAAGATGGAACGAGACATAT
>JAGGZD010000083.1 GCA_021162245.1 Dehalococcoidia bacterium
AGCAACACAAACTCTTGAACCCTGACATGGTGATGCCGACGATCATAAAAGGGGGAGAGTGGCTTATCATGTACCCCGAAAAAGTAGAAATAGAATTCAACGCAGATTTTATTCCCAGCACGGTAAACCTGAAGGGAGAAATAGAAGAGAAAATAATGAGCGTTGCAGCTACCGACCCATGGATGAAAGCACATCCGCCGAAAATCGAAGGTGGCTATATGTACGGCGCAGAAATCGATGAGAATGAACCCATAATCGCAACTGCCTCAGAGGCAGCGAAGGAACTGGGCATCGAACCCAAATTGGTAGGATGGGACACCATGACCGATGCGGTCCATCTCATAAATTACTCCAGGATTCCCACTATTTCCGTAGGACCCGATAACACGACGGCTCATAAGGCAGATGAGTTCGTGGATATCGGACAATTAGTACAGACAACCAAAATCCTGGCTCTGTCCATATTGAGATGGTGCGGGTATTCATGATTCCGAGGGTTATTACTCAGTTTAAGCCTCTGCCTTATTGTAGTGGCATGATTTATCCCCACCTGCGGGAAACGGGAGTAAAGGCAGGGCCTGTGTCCCCACCTCGAGGGTTACCGGTAGGCAAGCACAGCTCATTGCAACTCGCTAGAACTTACCCTATAATTCATGTAACGAGACAAGGAGGTGGAAAATGAGCGATTTTGGCATACTTTCAGGAACGAGTAACCTTCGCATACTTCTGGCATTGTTCACAGGCATATGGTTAGTGATCGGGATTGCGGCGTATGTCTGGATGGCGCTATGCTTGCAAATCATAGCCAGAAAGACCACTACGCCAAATACATGGCTGGCATGGATTCCAATAGCCAATATCTACCTCATGTGTAAAGTGGCGGGCAAGCCCGGCTGGTGGACCGTTCTCTTCTTCATTCCTATAGCAGACATAGTATTTGCGATCCTGGTCTGGATGAAGATAGCCGAAGCTCGCAACCAACCAGGCTGGCTGGGGATACTAACAGTAATACCTGTCGGAAACTTTGTAATACCTGGCATACTGGCTTTCAGCGACTAACACCAGATAGCAGTTAATAGTTGGCAGTTAGCAGTTGGCAGTTCAACTATCAACTGCTTAACTGATTATCTGGTTATCAGCTCACCCCTTGCAATCCAACCCGCAGGAGGGTATAAAACCCTGCCTTACTTACTGTGCGTGTTTGCGGTAGTCCGGTGCGCTGTCGTAGGCGATTCGTGACAGGCGTCTATCCTCGAACCTGCTTCTTATTCGGTCAGGCAACTCGAGAATGTCCTTGTTGGTGGTCAGGACAGTAGGCAGGGCGCTGGCAAATCTCGAGGTAAGAAGCTCATCGAACTTCGCCTGCTCCCAGTCGCTGCCATATTCCACTCCCCAATCATCCAGAATCAACAGAAAAACCCCTTTAAGCTCTGCTAAAAGGTCATCCGTGCTATGGCTGCGCATCGACCGGCGCAGGTCGGAAAAGAGGTCGGCCACACTTACCATGCGGGCGCTCTTGCCATTGGAAATCATCTCCAGCGCAATGGCATTACACAGGTGGGTTTTGCCATTCCCTACACCGCCATAAATCAACAGCCAGATGAACTGTGCTTCCTCCTGCACCAGCGCTTTAGCATACTTAAAGGCTTTTTCCGTGCCGGGGATGGGGTCAAAAGCGTCGAACGTCTGTTCAGTCCCCGTAATGCCCTGCTTCCTTATGAACAATTCGCCTCTCTTATATGCCCTCACGCTTTCGAGCAGGCAGGAACGAGCAGGGCAAGGAATTATGTCTCTATAGTTGGGAACGCCATCTTCTCTCCAGGGATGAACAAATCCTATTCCCTTACAAAGCGGACAGCCGGGGTTGGGGCTATAGGGCATGTCCACCCAGTCACCTTCAATCCTTATAGGTTGGCGGTCGAGTGTATTTTTGCGGCAGCTCTCTGCGGTGTTTTTTGTTATTTCCATTACCGTAGCCCTCCTGCGCTTTTTCCAGCCAATTTCTCAAGGCAAGCCATGGCCTTTTCAGCTTTTTCCTGTCGCCCGTCCAGTACTCGGCAAATTTCTTGAATTCGAGCCTGTAATTCAGGTTGGGATAATCGGCTTGAAGCTCGCGGAGCCTTTCCGTCAGCTCATTCCTGGGGAAGGCTGGTATTCTCTGCAGAATCTTAAATAACTCATTTACACAAACATTTGAGTTGTCGCCTCCTTCTGCAGTAGTCTCTGTAGTAGTTTCTGTAGTAATCTCTGTTAATGATTTGCGAAGCCTTGACAATTCCATTTGTGAAACCTTAACGATTCCATTTGCTAACCCCTGACAATTCCATTTGCGAAAATCGGCTTTATTACGTTCCAGGAGCGAATTCAACATCCCTCTAAGCACATCGCCTTTGACCCTGAAGTGCACGGTGGGACTGCCATGAGCCCTCCGGAGCTTGACTTCTATTAAACCAAGCTCGATAAGCCTCTTCCTGGCTTTATCCACAAAATAACGGTTGAGCCCGATTTCCCTTTGCCAGTCCTTGTGGCTCTTGTATATCCATCCATCTTCATCGCTGGTTCTATCGCTCCAGTAAATAAGCTGCGACAGGAGCAATGCAGAGTTGATGTCAAGCGTTATGTCAACAAGAAAGCGCGGTAAAATAACTATGCCTCTCTGCCCGCCTATCTTCTTAACCAGGTCTAATACTTCAGCTCTCATTTTCTCTGTCTATCTCCCGAGGTAAATTCTCTCTCTTCATAATCCGTGCCCTCATCGCAAGCCATCTCACGGGAGGGTATAAAACCCTCCCCTACAACACAAACACATAGCCAGGCAATGTAGTGGCGGGGTTTATCCCCGCCTCGTGACGGCAAGGCTTATCCCCACTCTGCTTATCATTAGTATATATTCAGCATACTATAATGTCAACCATTATACAGATTCGTTCTCTTATCAACCAATCTTATTATGACAGGCGCCTATCGTAGTCTTTCAGGCCAGAATCGACCAATCGTGTCCAACCCTGCACTGTTATACAATTGTTCTGCCAACGACCTGTCTTCCAATGTTACTTATACAATCTCCACGTGGATGCGGTATAATCTTTGAGCATTGCAGGTAAAGCCATTGCATATAGCCCCCCAACACGAATAAAAAGAAGCGCACCAATGGAAGAAGTTAACAGAACATCGTCCGAGAAATCATCCATCAGGTATTTTGCAGGCTACCTGAAGCCTTTCAAACGCCACTTTATCGCTGCTGTGCTTTTCTCTGGCACAGGTGCCCTTTTGAACCTCGTGCCTGCACAGGTTATCAGATATATTCTCAACGAGGCCATACCAAACAGGAACATTAAGTTCTGTGCCTACGCAGCAGGAATTCTGGCCACCACGTTCCTCCTGCGCAGCCTCATATTACGTTTCCGTACCAGATTGGTAACCCGCATGGCACAGGGTATTGCAGCTAACCTCCGTAGAGATGTTTTCTTCCACATGCAGAGATTGAGCTTGAGCTTCTTCGATAATGCTCGAGTGGGTAAATTGCTGTCCAGAATAACCAATGATAGCGTCTTCATTCAACAATTCTTCACCTCGGGCTCCCACATCCTGGTTGCGACTGCATTGACCTTTGCCGGAGTGATCTCTATATCACTGCATATGAACTGGCAACTCACCCTCATTGCAATTATTCCCATGCCCATCCTCATGGCTCTAATTCGCAAATATAGCCGCATTGCCCACAGAATATATCGGAATTTAAGGATGCAGTGGGGCAGCTTCACTGCGCGAATTAATGACAATCTTGGTGGCATCAAGGAGATAAAATCCTTCGCTCGTGAAGAATACGAAGAAGATAGATTCAATGATGAAAACGAGCAAGCCTATTCGCTGGGAATCGATGCAGGCGACCTCGATGCTTTATATGACCCGCTTATTGAGTTTATCGGCTATCTCGGCATGGTATTAGTTGTGGGCCTGGGCAGCTGGTTGATATTACATGGAAAGATGCAGCTTGGCGACCTGGTAGCATTTCTGCTTTACCTGGACCTTCTCTATGACCCTCTGTGGCGTGTCAGTCGGCTGGTGAACATATGGGAACATGCCCGTGCGGCAAGCGACAATATATCCAGGGTTATGAGCGTTCCCACAGAAGTATATGAATTTCCGCAAGCCATAGAAGCAACCGACTCCCTGAGAGGCACAGTAGAATTCAAAGATGTTTCTTTTTCATATAGAGAAAAGGAGCTGGTATTAGAAGACCTGTCTTTTAAGGTGAACGCAGGCGAGAGAATCGCCGTAGTGGGAGTTACCGGTTCGGGAAAAACTACCATGCTGAGCCTGATCCCCAGATTCTATGATGTTGATAAAGGGGCAGTTCTCATTGACGGGAAAGATGTTCGGGATTACAAACTGAGCTATTTGAGGAGAAATATCGGCATCGTTCAGCAGGACCCGTTCTTGTTTTCGGGCACTATTAAGGAAAATATACTATATGGTAAACCGGATGCCTCAGAGAAGGAAATGGAAAAAGCAGTTAAAGCGGCGAACCTGAATGCGTTTATCCAATCCTTGCCAGGGGGATACAACACAGAGGTGGGTGAGAGGGGAGTGAAAATCTCCGGCGGTGAGAAACAGAGATTAGCAATAGCAAGAGTTCTAATAAAGAATCCGCCCATCCTCATTCTCGACGAAGCTACATCTTCCCTGGATTCCCGCACTGAAATACTGGTACAGCAGGCGCTGGAACGATTGATGAAGGGACGGACCACCTTTGTTATTGCTCACAGGCTATCGACTATCAAGAACGTAAATAGAATACTGGTGATGAATCACACCAGAATAGTAGAGGATGGCACGCACGATAAGCTAATGGCTGAAGACGGGCTATACGCACATCTGTATAAGCTACAGTTCGAATTGGGCGACCAGACGGAATTATTAACATCCATAGAGTGGTGAAGCATAATCAGCCAAAGTAGTGGCGGGGTTTATCCCCGCCATGGGTAGTGTGCTGTCTGACAACAAAGCTATCACGGGAGGGTGTAAAACCCTCCCCTACAACTCAGCGTGTGTCGGATGCCTTGCCCAGTATCTTTTCTGCACGTTTACACGCTTCCCTCGCTCCCCTGTCAACAGCTATTCCCAGATACTTTTCGAAGTTAATAAATTTTCCCACGCCTTCTATCACAGCGCCCGGCACTTTCGAATCTTTGAGCAGGAAGGCATACATTTCCTCTGACAGCTTTTTACTTATTTCCTCATATGGAACCGCCTGAGATACGGTTGCGCTGGCCGTTTTTAACTTGTCATGCTCCCTCTCGAGTTTCTGGTGAAAAGTCCTTAGTTGCTCGTAACTTGCCTTCGACTGCCCAAGCTTGTCTGCAAGGTCCGCTTTATCCAATTCAAGGCCGCTTATTTTGGAATCACGCACAGCTATCTGGGATTTCAGATTTTCTATCTCTTCTCTATGCTCATTTTCAAGCGCCGCTATCTTAAGTTCCTGCTTTTCCTTTAACTGTTCGTTTTTCTTATTCAGTGCCTTTATTTGTGCCCTCAAACCATCTATATCGGCCAGGCTCTCTGCAAGCGCCTTGTGGTCGATTCCCGTTTTCTCAAGATTATCCCCCAATGTTGCAGTCAACTTTGCCATGAGCGCATTAGAATCGATTCTTAAGTCCCTGTACTCACTCCCCAGTATTCCAACTACCCTTCCCATGAGTTCGTCATAGTTTGCCTTTGCGCGGTCGCGTTGCTCTTCCAGCGCCATTATGTGCGACCTTAAATCTCCCACCTTGCCACCATACTGCTTGTTCAGCAGGGTATATACAGCAAAGGCAACTCTCTTAGCCACAGCTGCGCCGTAGGCTTTCATGTCGGTTGTTCGTGGCCCAAGCATCCTGTTAATCAACTTATCCTCTTGTGGAAGGCGCTTGTCGTAGTCTTTCAATCCCGCATCGACCATCGGGCCCAACCCTGCACTGTTATACAATTGTTCCGCCAGTTGCCTGTCTTCCAGGGGCATTTCACCGGCTTTCATTATGTTAGTTCTTTCCCCTTCGGAGTCCAGCTTGCTCACCTCCACCTTCGTCTCTTTAAATACCACATCGGGAGCCTTCTTTCCCTTAGCTACGGATGCCTTTTTCTGTGTTTCACTATCTTGAGCAACTTGCTCCGTGGTAGTACCAGACAGTTTCTTTTCCACCGTCTTCGCCACCTGCTTCGTTCGTTCAAGGAATGCCTTAAATTTATCCTGTGTTGTCATTTCTACCTCCTATTTTTCGGGCGCACCACAATTCACCATCAAAATAAGCCTCCCATTTCACCAGCATAATCAATCCCCCTACAACCATTATAAACTATCCAGATGTCCTTTACACTGGCAAAAAAACCTCAGGTTATAAACACAGTGGCGGGGTTTTAGCAGTTAGCAGTTAGCAGTTGGCAGTTGGCAGTTAGCGGTTGGCGGTTAGCAGTTGGCAGTTGGCGGTTAACGGTTAGCAGTTTAACTATCTGATTAACTGGTTATTAGAGGTATACAGCCCTCCTCTGTTGAGTATCAATTGGTACTGTGGAGGAATATACTTAAGTTGAAAGGAGGCGAGACAATGAGCATCGGTAAGATGAGAGGGTTTCTTTACACATTAGCACGGCTCCTGGGTGACGCCAATGCGGTTAAGAAGGGCAAAGTGGGGAAAAGGATCGCAAGACGAGCAGCCGGTAAAACCACCGGCAGGACATTACGGAAACTACTTAAGTAGAAGAGTAGGCAGGTATGCCCCCCCTGAGTTCTCAGTTGTGGTGACGGAGTTTATTCCCGCCTTGAAATCTAATAATATTCTTCCGCCCTTTATTGAACATTGATTTTTATGCTCAGAATCCAGACACAGGGCTAAAGATAAGCCAAGAGGAGATACACCGCCAAAACCTGTTCCTCAATAAATTCTTTCCTGGAGTATTGCAACAAATCGCCCTTTTGCTCAGCACGAGTTGTGGCTGCCCTTTTTTTGAATCAATTTATCCGGGACGGGGATATTATACCCGGGAAGCTATTCCTCTTTTGGCGCCTTCTTCTCGGGTGTCGGGGCTGCTTCAGGAGCTTCAACCGCCTCCTCTGTTACCTCCCGCTCCGCCACTACTTTTACAGGACGCGAACTAATTTTCACCACCACCAGTTCCAGGTCATTAAGGATAGTAACTCCCTTCCCTAACTCGATGTCCTTCACTCGCACCATCTGCTCGGCCTCGGTGAGGGAGCTGATATCCAGTTCCACACTGGCAGGAATTTTTCCCGGAAGGCACTCAACAGTCAAAGTATCGAGCTCTTGCATTAGCATATTCGCCTTTGACTCCAAGGCCGGGGATTCCCCAACTAAGGTAATAGGGACTTCCACTTTTACTTTCTCCGCCCTTTTTACCTGATAAAAATCTACATGGAGCAATCCGCCTTTTAGTGAGTCTACTTGAACTTCACGAATTAAAACGCTCCTTGGCCTTTTTTCATTATCAAGTTTGAGACTGATAACCTTGGCCTCTCCTGCCTTAGATAATACTCGCTGAAGTTTGGCAGCGTCACATTGTAATACCATTGATTCGATACCATGACCAGAAATATTCACCGGAATAATCCCCTGGCGGCGTAAAAATCTCACTTTCTTGCCTACAACCTCTCGCTTAGTAGTTTCTAACTCTATCTTATCCATTCAATCACTCCTTTATCCGTTAACTAACAGATGATACTCTATTAAAACATATTTCAACCCATAGTAGATAATCTTGATGCCATCACAGCGATGAACTTCACCTGCAATGTTCAGGGAAAGCCCCACGTGAGGTTGCACAAACCGCTATCTTATTACTCAGTAACGAGAAGCTACGAAAACAACTGTCATTGTAAGGTGAAGTGTAGGTCCAAATCACTGGTTGGGGCCCAGTCGTATGCCCAGTCATAGGCGTCTAATCTGTGATAAACTATCTGTGCAAACATGGACAACAAGGAAAAGAGCTACACTACCTGAGGAGGCCATTGTGAGAATTATAGATCTACGGAGTGACACGGTAACATTGCCCACTGAGCCGTATCAATGGCTTCGTCAAAGAAATGTGATTTCAAGACAAGCGAAAACTTGTTAAGTTAACCGTATAGATTCAACCAACAAATGGCTTGAGGAATTAAGAAAACTGCTGCGATACTGCGAGCATATCAGGCCGACATCACCAACTCCTTCAGCTTCCGCTATTCTAATGATATGAACACCAGGCACCAGGCGATCCATACCGTGTGCAATATCATTTAGCGTGTATACCCTCGGTTCAATCGATGAATTATCTATCCTATTTCTTACTCCTCCTTATTATGTTTGTTGGTCACTTGCATATCATAATTTCCTGCGGGATATCATTAAGCCTTTCAGCTCCTGTTTTGGTAACAACAAACTCATCTTCTAGAGTAAATGCACCCAGATCGGGAAGAAAGATCTGAGGCTCTAGTGAGATGACCGTATTTTCCTTTAATACGCTGTCTCGATAAGCATTGTTATGAGTTATCCCATGCTTGCCTATAAACGGCCACTCGTGTACTTCAAGCCCTACTCCATGACCTATTCCCCAACTCTTCTCCTCTGGCCAGGCTTCCATATAGACTTTGCGTACTGCTTTGTCAACATCAGATGCTAAGGTGCCTGCACTTGCAGCTTTACTACCAGCTTCCTGTGATTGCTTAATTATCTCGAAAACATCTTTCTGCGCCTGGCTGGGCTGACCTAACAAGAAAGGCCTTGAGATGTCACAACAATAACCAGCATACATAGTGCCAAAATCCAGGTCGAAGTTATCGCCTTGCTGCAGGCATCTCTTGCCACCTTTCCACCACCATTCAAGGTATTTTGAGTCTAACCCGGAGCTGGTCATCGTATAATGAGGGAAAAATTCAGAGCCGGCAAGCCGGCACACCCGTTCGACCTCCGAAGTGATTTCCATGTCCAGCATTCCCGGCTTAGCGAATTTTACCGCCGCCTCTATCCCCTTTTTTGCGATACTAGATGCCTGGCGTATACACTGGAGCTCCCAGTCAGACTTGACCATTCGTTCATTCTCAATAATGTCCGAAACTGGCTCTATTTCCAATTCTTCTTGGAAACGGGCATATAATGCAGGGGCCATAGAGTACTCTCCTACTATACCGACCTTCGGCTTGCTCAGACCTATCGACTTCAGATACTGTTTCACAGTATCTACACGGTCTATTGGCTGTGCGATGTTTTTTATCCACGTACAACCAGAAGGGAAATAGTGTGCGTCGCCGATTTCTAGTAAAGCGTCAAATTTCTCATCCTGAGGCAATATCATCATCGTGTCTCCAAAGTAAGGCTCGTAGCCAGACATGTACATTACATGTCCCCTTTGACCAAAGCGAAGGCTGCCAGGGCTTGAGAAAATCACCAGCACATCAAGTCCTCGTTCCTTCATTTGCAACCGAACATTCTTCAGCCTCTTAGAAAACTCGGTTTGTGGCGGTATTGGCGGAGCTGTTTTCATATTATCCATTTGTATCTCCTTTGTTAAATTATATCCAGTGTTTCCCAAAAGTTTGTTATCTCATAGGCATCACCTTCCTTATTACCTATTGGACACACAGAACAGCAATTCCTGCGCTATGCGGGGTGGGGATGGATTGCTCGCTGACTATAAAACTCAACTACGTTCCCCCTTTTCCGGTCTTAGACATATACTCAGAGAAAGATGAGGCCGGTAGTTTCCGCTTCTTGTGAATCATGTCGCCCCATATTCCGTCAGCCTCATCTGAACCTATGAGGCCTTTTTTGAAAGCTTGACACAATACATTGGCTGTTGTCAGCAATTGCCTGTTGTATTGAATACAGAACGATTTCACATCAGAAAGGTTGTTACTCCCCAGAATACCATCGTGTTGCGTCATATATGCCATACAGGCGGCCTCCCCACTTCCGTATTTACCGGTTTCCAGTAATTTCCCCAATTGCAATGCCTCGGGAGAATCGGCAAACATCTCTTCATGTTTGATATGGCCGTTCCTGATAAAGAGGTTCACTTTAGATGCCAGGTGTGGCACTCGAGCCAGTTCCACCAGAACTTCATCCAATATAATCATTCGTTTTGAATACAAGCTCTCCAATATATCCAGCCTGTTTACCCAAGCAAAGCTGGATATAAAATCTGCATCCAGAATAATAGGAGGCTCAGTCGGCAACGTCTGCCTCTTCTACAATTCCCGTCACTTCTTCGAGCAGGTCCGCATCAGCCAGTATCTCTTCATATCTTGATTCCGTGATGAGGTTTTTCTGCAAAGCTTCACTCGCCTTTTCAGCATAGTCCGAAATAATGGCCTTATCGTTGGTTGGCCTATACAAGTCAGTTTTCTTTCCCAATGACCGGGCGCTCTGGATGACATTAACAGAATACCTATCACTTTCATTCCTCGTGATAAGTTTCAAGTCCTCCAGTTTCCAGCACATTGCTTTTCGGCTCACGCTGAAGAACTGCTCAAGATTAATAACATCGGCCAGGGTTAGCTTTTTATCTAGTTTGTTACGCAACCGAAGCTGATTAAAGATGGCGTCTTCTGGCATCAGCAGGTGAGTCGCGAAAAGGTCAGCCACTTGCTCCATGTCTGGAGCCCGGTCCAACGTCTCCGTTTTGCACGCACGGCTGACGAGATTTTCATCATAAAGGCAGTGGTAAAGTTCGTGGGCAACGGTGAAATTTTGGTGACCCAGGGTTTTTGATGAATTTACCAGGATTACCTTGACTTTGTTTGTCTTGAGAGTTGCACCAGAGATGCTGCTTTCCAAAGGTCGTTTGACACAGGTTATGCCCAGCGAAATTACGGCTCGGTAGACATCGAAGTACTCAGTTGACTGTGAACCGAGCCTCAGGCGAGTATCAATTGCCAACTGACGAGCCTTTACTTCTAACATATTTTTATTCTCCGAGGAGGCTATAAAGGCTGTCCAGGTTAAGGGCTATTTTCTTTACCTGGGCAATAATCGGTAGGGCGCTGTCGCTCAAATCAGACACCCTGAAAGCCATAGACACCTCAGGTTCTTCTTCTTTCACAGATTCATCAACAAAATACGAGAATTTGTACCCATAAAGGTCGGCAAGTTTCCGTAACATCAGCGTGTTCACTGGCCTGGCACCGGTTTCAATGTAAGAGATAACTTCTCTTTTCACCCCCAAGTATTTAGCCACCTGCTCTTGCGTAAAGCTGGTAGATTCCCTGATGGCTCGCAAACGCCTCCCTATAGTCTTATTATCCATCTCCATCTCCTTTAATGTTACGTATATTTAGTGTATGCTGGCTAAATTGTAACAATTTCGTTACGTATTGTCAATGGCATGTGCTGGCTTGACCAGTATTGTGGAAGTTTCAGGAAATTGCCTCCGCGATTAGCCGATCATGTTCATAGATTGTGCGGGATCCGTCGCCAACCAGTATGGTATAACACATGGTTAAACAATTGTCAGTTTTGTTTAACCTGCAGCTATTCAGTTGCTTAAGTAATTTGTGGTAAGATGTTGCTAAGCAGGCAGTTTTGGGCAGGAGAATCAACTAAGAAATGCCATTGTCCTCAGGGCGTCTACGTGAAATAGTCACTGAACTAGCTTCCCGCCCTCAGCATGAGAAAGTGCGGGCTCTGGTTTACGAAATATTGGTGAACGGGCTGGGTGCCAGAAGTACAGAGATCGATTTTGAACGCCAAGTTCCTGAGGTACATGGTCGGATTGACGCGCTTTTAGGAAGAACTCTTTTCGAGTTCAAATCCGATCTGCGCCGCGAGCAGCATTATGCTGAAAGCAAATTGCCGGGTTATCTTGCCCAACGCCAAGCCGAAACAGACACACACTTCGTCGGTGTAGCCACAGATGGGGCAATGTTCATACCCTATGAGTTGCGAGATGGCAAGCTTTGTCGCTTCGAGGCCTTCGTTACATCAATTGAGAAACCTCGTGAGTTGCTGGCCTGGCTTAGCTCGATAGTCGCAGTCAACGCCGATTTGGAGCCCAGCTCGAAAGTTGTCCAGCGCGAGCTTGGCCGAAGCAGCCTCGCCTGGAACATGGCTAGACATGAACTCGCCGCTATCTGGAACGAGGTGGGCAGGCATCCTGATGTACGCCTGAAGCGTGACCTCTGGGCACAACTCATCCGCCGTGTGTATGGCACCGCACTTAACGAGGATATTTTGTTCTTGCAGCACACCTACCTGACAATTATTGCCAAGACCATGGCTGCCAAGGTGCTTGGTGTAACCACAGCCAAGCCAGGTGAACTACTGTCCGGCCACCGCTTCAGCGAGGCCGGCATAGGCGGCGTTGTAGAATCAGACTTTTTCGACTGGCCCCTCGCCTCATGCAAAGGAGCTGATTTGGTAAACCGCATCGCGTTGCAGGCGGGGCGTTTCCTGCTACAGGACGTGCAGACCGACGTCCTCAAGGGGCTTTACGAATCTTTGATTGACCCTGAACAGCGCCATTTCCTGGGTGAGTATTACACTCCTGATTGGTTGGCCGATCGAATGTGTGCTGAGGCAATTACCAATCCCCTGGAGCAACGCGTTCTTGACCCGGCGTGCGGTTCCGGCACGTTCATTTTTCACGCCGTACGCCGACTGCTGAAGGCAGCTGAAGAAGCCGGAATTTCCCCACATGATGCTATCGAACGCGCATGTCGACAAGTGTGCGGCGTTGATGTTCACCCCGTCTCGGCCCAGATAGCACGTGTCACGTTTTTGCTGGCATTGGGACCAGAGCGATTGAAGCAGCGCCCATCTAGCATCAATATTCCGGTCTATATTGGCGATTCACTGCAGTGGAATACGCGCGGCTTTCTGGCAGAGCGTGACGTGCTGATTGAAATCCCTGAAAGCCAGCAGTTGCTCGAATTCTCCTTTGAAGTCACACGCGACCCGGTCATGTTTGATGCTGTTATCGGACGTATGCTTGAACTAAGCGAGCAAAATGCGCCGGGTGAAGGGCTGGCAGCTTGGCTTCAGCGCTATTATCACCTGAGTCCGGAGACGCTGAACACGCTCACCCAGACCTATGACACCCTGCACCAACTGGACCGCAGCGGGCGAGATCACATTTGGGGCTTTGTGACGCGCAATCTGGTGCGCCCCATCTGGCTATCACAGCAGGATCAGAAGGTGGACGTGGTCATCGGCAATCCCCCGTGGCTTTCTTACCGCTTCATGGACGCGGACTTGCAGGCACGTTTTCGTACCGAGTGTCAGTCATTCGGCATCTGGCATGGGCAAGTAGCACAGCAGCAAGATTTATCAGCTTACTTTTTCGTGCGTTGCGTCGAGCTTTATCTCAGGAACGGTGGAGTCATCGCTTTCGTCATGCCCTATGCCGCTATGACACGCCGCCAATTTGCTAGGTTCAGGAGAGGGTTGTATGGAGCTGCGCAAAGAGGTAGTTCGAGGCTGATTCACGTCACCGTGCAATTCACGTCTGCATGGGTATTCTCAGACCAGGTGCAACCTCTCTTCCCTGTGCCTTCTTGCGTGCTCTTCGCCAGGCCTGGTGATGGCCCAGGGCCAAGGCTACCGAGCCGGGTGCAGGTCGCCGCCGGCATTCTCCCGCGACGCGACGCTTCGGGACCGGAGGCTAGCCAGTATCTGTCCTGGCACGATGATGCCTGGCCGAGCGAGCGAGTCAATAGAGTCACGGAAGGTTATGCCGACCGTTTCAGGCAGGGTGCCATAATAATCCCACGAGTCCTCTTCACGGTCCGTAAAGTAGAAACTGGAATGCTCGGAGCCAACGCGACTGCGCCCCTGGTTGAAAGCCGCCGCACAAATTTGGAGAAGCCGCCATGGAAAGATGTACGCTCACTCAGAGGCAATATTGAGACTGGTTTTTTGCATCCGCTGTACCTGGGGGAGTCTATTGCACCATTCCGTGTCCTTTCACAAATTCTGTCAGTAGTACCCTGGGAGGCTAAACGGAGGCGTTTGCTTACCGCTACCGAGGC
>JAGGZD010000030.1 GCA_021162245.1 Dehalococcoidia bacterium
ATTCTCTCCATTGCCTGGCTTAACCTCCTTTATAGCGCTAGCCAGAGCATATCTTAAATACCTTCGGTTCGATTTTATATGATTTAACAACCTACCCTTCGGTTCGATTTTAGATGATTCAATTCGGTGGGTTGACAATTGTATTTGCCCTTATTTATACTAACCAGCCGAAAGTTGCCCGAGTAGCGCAATGGAAGCGCAACCGACTTGTAATCGGTAGGTTAGCGGGTTCGAATCCCCTCTCGGGCTAAGTTGGATTTTTCTCTATATTTTATGATAAACTTGGTAGCTTAGTGGGGGAGGGGTGCCGGAGTGGTTAATCGGAGCAGTCTGTAAAACTGCCGCCTGTTGGGCTACGTAGGTTCGAATCCTACCCCCTCCATTGTTTGGCATGTGATATAATATGCCCACATAGCTCAGCAGGTAGAGCACGTTCTTGGTAAGAACGGGGTCACCAGTTCGAATCTGGTTGTGGGCTTTGAGTTAAAGGAGGTTAATGAAAATGGCAAAGGAAGCTTACGAACGAGTTAAAGCACATCTTAATGTAGGTACCATAGGGCATGTTGATCATGGGAAGACCACCTTAACTGCGGCGATAACGGAGGTTTTAGCGAAAGGTAATTTTGCACAGTTCCGTCCTTTCGATTCTATAGATAATGCCCCCGAAGAAAAGGCTAGGGGATTGACAATTGCTATTTCTCATATTGAATATGAAACTGATAGCCGTCATTATTGTCATGTTGACTGTCCCGGTCATGCTGACTATATCAAAAATATGATAACCGGTGCGGCTCAGATGGATGGGGCTATTTTAGTGGTTGGTGCTGACGATGGACCAATGCCCCAGACTAGAGAACATGTGCTTCTGGCTCGTCAAGTGGAAGTTCCTTACATGATGGTGGCTCTTAATAAGGTAGATGTAATGGAAGATCCTGAGTTGTTGGATTTGGTGGAAATGGAAGTTAGAGATTTGCTTAAGTCATATAATTTTCCTGGCGATGAAATTCCCATCGTTCGAGTGAGTGCTCTTAAAGCACTGGAGTGCGGTTGCGGTAAAAGGGAGTGCCCGTGGTGTGGTGGAATATGGAAGCTCCTGGATGCCATGGATGAGTATGTCGCTTTACCAAAACGAGATAAAGATAAGGCTTTCTTAATGCCTGTGGAAGATGTGTTTAGTATTAAGGGGCGTGGGACTGTAGCTACAGGGAGAGTAGACCGTGGAATTATCAGAACTGGGGATGAAGTGGAGATAGTGGGGCTAAGAGAGACCCGCAAAACCGTAGCAGTTAGCCTCGAGATGTTTCATAAGATATTGAATGAAGCAGAAGCTGGTGATGCTGTTGGTGTGTTGCTGCGAGGTGTGGACCGAGGGGAAGTGGAGCGAGGCCAGGTTCTAGCAGCTCCAGGCTCAGTTAAACCTCATACCGATGCTGAAGTAGAGGTGTATATATTGAAGAAAGAGGAAGGAGGAAGACACACTCCATTTTTCAATGGATATAAACCTCAATTCTATATTCATACCATGGATGTGACGGGGGTTATTAATTTGCCTGAAGGTGTTGAGATGGCTATGCCTGGTGACAGTTTAACACACATGCACATAAAAACTATTGTTCCTGTGGCTATGGAGAAAGGAACACGCTTTGCTATCAGAGAGGGTGGCAGGACAGTAGGTGCGGGAGTTATCACTGAAGTTGGTGTTTGAACATGGCTAAGAAGGGGGGCGCACGTACCATCATTCATCTGGCTTGTAACCAGTGTCAGCAGAGAACATATACTACTGTTAAGAATAAGAAAAATGATCCGCAACGTTTGGAATTGAGGAAGTATTGTCCACGTTGCCGTGTTCATACTGTTCATCGGGAAGCAAAGTAACTTATGACAAGTCGTGCCAAGAAAGTTAAAGTTGTCAAATCTGCAGCGTCGGCGAAGAAAAAATCAAAATTATCTTTCTTCCCTGAAGCTTTGGAAGAGTTGAAGAAAGCATATTGGCCGACATGGCAGGAGGCTTTGAGGTTAAGTTTCTTGGTTGTTATTGTTTGTGGTGTTATGGGAGTTATTTTGGGGGCTTTGGATTATGGCTTCACCAAATTACTTGGAGGTTTACTTCTGAGTGGCTGAAAAATTAATGACTAAAGGACAATGGTATTTACTGTATGTGTCTTCTGGGCGAGAGGAGCGAGCTGAGAGGAACTTACAGCAACGTATTAAATATTTAGATGTTGGTGATACTATATTCGAAGTAGTGATACCTAAAACCAAGGAAATCGAGATCAGAAGTGGAAAGCGCCGTACTGTGGATAAGAAAGCTTTTCCTGGCTATATTATGGTTCGTATGAATTTAGATGAACATAGTTGGGATGTGGTGCGTAATACTCCTGGCGTTGCTGGTTTTGTGAGCACTGGAATTAAACCTGTGCCTTTAGGTGAAGAAGAGGCAAATGCTATTTTGCAGCGGATGGAGGAAACTCCGTCTGAAGTTAAGTTAACTTTTAGGAGAGGAGATAATGTTCGTGTAACCAATGGTCCTTTTGTAGACTTTATTGGTAAGGTAGATGAGGTTAACTCAGCTAAGGGGAGGGCAACAGTTATGCTGTCGCTTTTCGGCAGGGAAACATCTGTGGATTTGGATTTTTTGGGAGTGGAGAAAATATAGTAGCGAATAATACGAAATTCTCAGTTTTTGGGAATTTGATTTTTAGTTTATAAGGCATAGTAAAATGGCGAAGAAAATTAAATCAGTGGTTAAATTGCAAATACAGGCGGGTCAGGCGACACCAGCGCCGCCTGTGGGGACAGCTTTGGGACAACATGGCGTTAATATCATGGCTTTTTGTAAGGAGTATAATGACCGTACCATGTCTCAAAAAGGTTTTATTATTCCTGCAGAGATAACTATATATGTTGATCGCTCTTTTAGCTTTGTGACTAAAATGCCGCCCGTTTCTGATTTGCTGCGGCGCGCCTTAGGAGTAGATAAGGGTAGCGGTAATCCTAAAACTGATAAGGTGGGGGAAATAAGTAGAGATAAACTCTATGAGATTGCTCAGAATAAGATGAAAGACCTTAATACTACGAATCTTGATAAAGCAGTAAAGATTATTGAAGGTACAGCTAGGAGTATGGGTGTGCAGGTAGAAAAAAATTAATTGTTGTAAGTGGGTACAAGCCAATGCGAAAACACGGTAAGAAATATCAGGAATCCAGTAAACTTGTGGATAAATCGAGGGTTTATTCGCCTGTTGAAGCTATTGACTTGGCTAAAAAAGCTTCTTATGTTGGATTTGATGAAACGGTTGAGGTTCATTTGAGAATGGGAGTCAACCCACGCAGTGCTGATCAACAGGTACGTGGTGTAGCTCTGTTGCCCCATGGATTAGGGAGAAAGCTGAGATTGCTTGTTTTTGCCCAGGGGGAGGCAATAAAGATAGCTGAAGATGCTGGGGTTGATTATGTTGGTGGAGATGAACTTATCAAGAAAATTTCGGATGGATGGATTGAATTTGATGCGTCGATAGCTACTCCTGATATGATGCCGAAAGTAGCAAAATTGGGTCGTGTTTTGGGGAGGCGAGGTTTAATGCCTAACCCAAAATCTGGCACGGTGGTGCCGTTACAGGACCTATCTAGGGCTATAAACGAAGCTCGTAAGGGAAGAGTGGAATTTCGGCTGGATAGGACAGCTATTATTCATTTGCCAGTAGGCAAAATTAGTTTTGATCAGGATAAACTCTTAGAGAACCTGACAGCAGTGATTGAGGCTATAGTCAAAGCAAAACCTAGCGGGGTTAAGGGTCAATATGTTAGAAGTATATCACTATGTACTAGTATGGGCCCTGGATTTAAACTGGACCTCAACTCAGCCATGGCTTTATTTGCTTAGTTTTTCTTGCTATAATGTGCATGTCTTAGAAATCCTGAGAGTTTTTAGGCTAAGGTTGTAAATTGGTGCCAATGACAGCAGGTACTTGAACGGTTTAATAAGGTGTTTTGCCTGCTAAGGCCAGAGTTAACAGTTAACCCTGTATCATTGGTGCGGGGTTTTTCTATTTGGAGGGTGTATGTTAAGGCAAGAGAAAAACCGGATTGTCGAGCAACTGGTAGATAGACTATCCAGGAGCACAATTGTTATAGCTACTAGCTATCAGGGCTTGTCGGCTAGAGATATGGCTGGATTGCGTCTTGCTTTAAATGCTGCCCCTGTTAGCTATCAAGTGGTTAAGAATACCCTAACTCGCCTTGCTGCTCAGAGAAGTGGAAAGGAAGAGATTATGAGCATCATTGATGGTCCTACAGCTTTGCTTTTTGGCTACGGTGATGTTGTCGATGTAGCTAAGGTTCTTACCCAATCCGCAAAATCTGTAGGTGTAACTGTGCAACTTAAGGGGGCTTTGCTGGAGGGCCGAACACTCAGTGCTAGTGAGGTTATGACTCTGTCTAATTTGCCGTCGAAGGAAATCCTTATTTCACAATTAATATACCAATTGCAGGCCACGGCAAGAAATTTACACAATATCTTAAGCTTCCCATTGTATGGGTTAAGCAATGTACTGCAAGCTAGAATTCAAAATCTTACTGAATAATTAAGGAGGGGAATATGCCATCAGAGGACATGAAAGAAGAAGAAAAGGTAAAGAAAACAAAGAAACCTGCGAAGACAAAGGAAAAAGCTAAGGTGATGGATAAGGAAGAAATTATTGATGCTATTAAAAGCATGACTGTAATGGATTTGGCAGATTTAGTTAAAACTTTGGAGGATGAGTTTGGAGTTTCTGCTGCTCCTGTAGCTGTGGGAGTAGCACCTGCAGCAGCGCCTGGTAACCAAGTTGCTGAAGCACAGGAGGAGGAGAAAACAGAATTTACTGTCGTACTGAAAGCTATTGGCGAAAAGAAAATTGAAGTGATTAAGGCGGTGCGTCAGGTGACTGATTTAGGACTAAAGCAAGCCAAAGATTTAGTAGAATCTGCTCCTCATGTAGTGAAAGAAGGTGTCTCTAAAGAAGAAGCAAGTACCACGAAACAAAAATTAGAAACTGCTGGAGCATCTGTGGAGATTAAATAGAGTTTCCTAAAAATCTAGGTAGTTATTAGTAGGTGATTGAAATAGCATGTCAGTTACTAGTTGTAGAGCTATCCTAGGGATGGGCGCTTTTTTTGTCTTTTTGGGTATTGCTTTTGTGCTTTTGGGTAGGAAGGAAAAGAAGACATATTATAATTCCATGGTGGACCGAAGGGATATGAAGGAATTTATAACTCGTGAACCAGAGCGGCCTTGGTTAAATGCTTGGCAAACAGGTGGCTGGGTTTCCATTAGCGTTGGTGTTGTATTGGTGGCACTCTATGGATGGTTTTGTAGCTAACATTTAGATTATATCCTGATGTCTATATTGTAAAGCTTCTGCTATATGGTATGTTTTGATGATATTGCTGCCTTCTAGATCGGCGGTGGTCCGAGAAACTTTAAGAACACGGTGGAAGGCGCGAGCTGTGAGGTGAAGTTGTCTCATAGCAGTGCGAAGCAAGCTTTGTGCTGCTGATTCTATAGCGCAGAATTCCTTTATTTCCTTGGGGGCCATATTGGCATTACACTTTAACTTTGTTCTCCTGAATCTTTCAAGCTGAATTTCATGAGCTGTTTTGATTCTTTCCCTGACTTTTTTTGAAGATTCTGTGGGTTTATCCTCGGTGAGTTTTGTATAATTGATGTGAGGAGCATCAATGAATATGTCGATGCGATCCAGTAGTGGTCCACTTAATCTTTTGTGGTAGCGGGAAATTTCTCCTGCGGAACATTTGCATTCTTTAAGTGGGTCGTTGTAGTAGCCACAGGGGCAAGGATTCATGGCTGCTACCAGCATGAAGTTGGCAGGGAAAGTGATGCTGCTATGAGCACGGCTGATGGTAATAGTTCTATCCTCTATTGGCTGTCGTAATGATTCCAATGTGGCATGGCCAAATTCAGGGAATTCATCCAGGAATAAGACTCCATTATGGCTCAAACTTATTTCCCCAGGCCGTGGCCATTGTCCACCTCCTACCAATCCGGCATGGGAGATGGTGTAGTGTGGGGAACGGAAAGGGCGTTCCATAATGAGAGGGGTATCCTGCGGCAATAGTCCGCTGACACTGTAAATCTTGGTTACTTCTATAGCCTCTTCCATGCTCAGTCGAGGTAATATTGAGGGTAGTGAGTGAGCTAACATTGTCTTGCCGCTTCCTGGTGGTCCACACATCAAGATATTGTGTCTTCCTGCTGCTGCTATTTCCATAGCTCTCTTAGCATGCTCTTGCCCCTTGATGTGGGCAAAGTCGAAGCTATAATCGTGACGGGTTTCCTCCAGCCAATTTATATCGTTTTGATATTCAGGGATGCTTATTTCATTTTGAAGATGAGTAACCAACTGGGCTAATGATTCTGCAGGGAAGATATGAGTATCTTTTATTAGAGATGCCTCCTTGGCGTCATCTAGTGGAATGAACACACAGGAAAGGCCTTCATCTTTAGCTAGAGCTACCATTGGTAATATACCGTGGGTATGGCGTAGCTTGCCGTCTAAAGAAAGTTCACCTAAAAATACGCTATGAGAGAGATCGGTAGATAATTGTCCTGAGCTGATTAAGATACCTGTAGCCATAGGTAAATCGTAAGCGGGCCCTTCTTTTTTCAAATCTGCAGGGGCTAAATTGACGGTAATACGCTTGTTGGGGAAAGAATAGCCGGAGTTTCTAATGGCTGCTCTTACCCTTTCTCTAGCTTCCTGGACAGCTTTATCTGGCAGGCCTACAATAGTGAATGAGGGCAAGCCATTGGCGATGTCAACTTCTACATCTACAAGATGGCCCTCAAGGCCAACTACTGCAGCACTTGTTACTTTCGCTAGCATTTTATCTGTTTCCTTTATTATGTTGACAGGGGTGTTCATTATAACAAATGACGGCATTTAATTTTATGTGTGTGCTCTTTACCCTACACTTTCCAATCCAGCTCTTTGAATACTGATAAACCATGTGATGGCGGGTAATCTAGAGTAGCAATTAATAATTCTTGAGAATTTCAATCATTGTGTTGTATGGATTGTATATTGGTGCAAATTTCGCTGAGTTATTGTACAACAGGTTTATGTTAGTTGAGTCTTCAATGCTCAGGGATGTTAATGGTTTTGTTTTTTCTATGGTAGTTTTCTGCTATGCTCCTATAGCTGCGGCTGCAGCATATTGCTTTGTATCGGAAAGGCTGATAGAGAATTCACTTAAGTTTAATTTTTTGGCTCTCTCTTTAGCTCTACCATGGAGTTGTACTAAAGGTTTACCATCAGAGTTGGGCAAGATTTCAATCTCTCGCCAGCCGATGCCTTTAGTGCCGGTGCCTAAGACTTTCATGATTGCTTCTTTTCCGGCAAAGTGTGTGGCTAAAGATGCAATTTTACCCTGGCAAATCTCAAGTTCGGCACGAGTGTAAATTCGATTGAGAAAATGCTCACCCCATCGTTTTACTGCTGATTCAATACGCTCTATTTCTACAATGTCAATGCCAATAGAGTTCATATGCTTTAGTGTCCCCTTCTTTTTATATTGTATCTCTTTCCAGTAGATATGTAGTATTATATCGTATCACTGCTTAATGTTTTCCCCTAAGTTAATGAAGTGGCTATTGAGCAAAAAAGAAAGTTCGATGAGGCTATTAAGAAATTCAGGAAGTGAGATTAGCAGAAGAGATAAACTCAGATTTTAGCGGTTTTGATAACTTCACTGCAGTGGATAGAGATGGAGGGATAGGTTTTGTGGTAATGTGAAGCAGAGATATTGCGAGGGAATTACAATCAAGACCCCGTTATTATAAAAAAGGAGGAGAACGGTATGAAAAAGATATTAGTGTTAGGAGCTGGAGCACAAGGAGGTCCATGTGCCTCAATTTTATCTAGAGATAAGGATGTGTCGGCAATAGTCTTAGCTGATATAAACATAGATTTAGCTAATAAGGTTAAGGAGAAAGTGAAAAGCGACAAGATAACCACTATGAGAGTGGATGCTGGCAAGGTTGAGGATATTGAGAGGGCAGCTAGTGGAGTTGATGCGATTATTAATCTGGTGTTGCCTCGATTTAACCCGAATGTATTGAAAGCCGCTTTGAAAAACAAAGCACACTATGTGGATGTGGCTCTGTCTATGTTTGGCCCTACGTGGAATCAATTGATAGAAGATAAACCACTTGAATTCGATAACGAATTCAAAGAGGCTGGGTTGACAGCGGTGTTTGCTTGTGGGGGAACTCCTGGAGTTACGAATGTGTTGGCAAGACGTATTTGTGACAAGCTTGACCGCGTGGACGAAATACATGTTAAGGTTGGGGGGAGACCACTGGAGGAACCTGAAGATATATCCCCTGAGTGGAGCACGGGATGGTGCCCTGACGAAGCTTTAGAAAATTATGAAGATGAGGTTGACATATTCGAAAATGGGAAGTACAAGAGGTATCCACCTTTTAGCGCTCCAGAGAAATACAATTTCCCTGAACCTGTGGGGACGGTTTTGGTTACTAGACATACTCATGAGGAAGGAGTAACTCCGCCGCGTTTTATAGGCAAAGGCCTTAAGTATTGTGATTTCAAATACCCATTTGATCCAATAGCAGGTGCCCTGGTAAAATTGAAGCTGACGAGTAAGGAGCCTGTAGATGTAAATGGTGTTAAGGTGGCTCCAAAGAACCTTTTGATGAAGCTAATGAAAGCTCCAGCCAATGAATTTCTGTTGGAGAACGAAAACACAGTTAAACTCCCACCGAACTTTGTGGGTTTTATTGTAATGGATATAAAAGGAGCAAAATCAGGAGAGGATATCGCATATAAATTATATTGGCCTTATCATCTTTTCACCAGCATGGAGGAGAAGTTAGACTTCTATACAAGATTTGGTACAACTGAAGTTGCTGTTGCCATGCCGGCGATTGTGGCTGTGAAGATGGGCATGCAGGGAGATGCCCCCAGGGGGTTAATTGCACCTGAGTGCCTAAACCCAACAAGATTTCTCAAAATGATGGCCGATATGGGTGTCCCTGTGAAATTCCATGAGGTGTGCTCTAAGGAAATATCTGCATCATAGTGTGCCAATATGATGTTTGTGGCTTGATAAAGCATAGCAACCTAGGAGTTTGTCCGAGTAATAGCTTCAGGTAGTCATAAAGGGGTATAATTGGGGGTAAGTCTTAGCGAAGGAGGCGCCTGTGAGCAAAACCTTTCGTCC
>JAGGZD010000001.1 GCA_021162245.1 Dehalococcoidia bacterium
ATGGCTTGTTGAGTATAACTTCAACCGCCCTCATCAGTCTCTTGTCTATCTTACCCCTGTGGAGTATATTGAAAAGGAACTTGCTAAAACCCATAATTCAGTGTTACCTATGTGGTCAGCCAGCACAATCTCTTTCAACAAATCTCAAGGTTTGTTAATATTAACCGGGTTGCCTGAAGCCCTCTTATTCAGGCTCATTATTCAATTGGAATAGACTGCTTGATTCAGTTCCAGTATATTGAAGTCGGTATCTGTTACCTCATAAAATTCCTCCGTATGCGTCCTTTGGGCCCTTTCTACATGACCGTTGAGTTTGGGTGAGCGTGGTGGCAGAACAAATAGCTTAATACCTCTTCGTTGACATTCTCTCTCGAAAGCGTCTTGAAACTCTGGCCCTCCATCTACCTGAATGGCTTTGACAGGGAAAGGCATGCGCGCTAGCAAGGTACCAATAAATCCATATGCGGTGTTAGAAGTTGCTCTGGTGTGAACTTCCAGAACATCCCATCTTGATATGATATCTCTGGCAGTAAAGTGTTTGAGGATTATCCCGGGCAAAGGCCTGACATCCAGTGTATCTACCTCTACAATATCTCCAGGCTCTTTAGCCACATATTCCTTAGGCTTTCTTACTGCATAGGGACGCTGCCTCTGCCTTTTCTTGGCCGAGATATGATTCGGCAGTGGTTCTATTAACACACCTCTCTCTTTTAGCCTGTTCAGTATCCTGCCTACCGTGGAGGCAGAACAGTCAATCTGCTCACGATGCAGGAGTATCACCAGTTTGTCTTTGCCCCAACGAAGATATTCCTTTCTTAGTTTGAGCACAGCATTAATCAATTCTGCTGAGTAAGTGGGCTGCCTTACATGAAGGGGACGACAAGAGCGATCCTCCAGACTCTCTATATGCCAGGGATTATAACGCCATTTCATAACTTCTGTGTGTGTCACTAACCTATCTGAACTAAATCAGCTTATTTGTAAATATTTGTGTATTGGAAGAAGCTGTGGGCAGGCTATATGTATCAAGATGAGCAGGGTAAGGGTTTATGAGATTAAAAAGGTCAAGTTTGGTCTTGATTCCATAACTGTGTTTGAAGTCGGTAGTTGCTCTTACAGGGCAAACCTAGATGTTCGTAAGCGAGCTTGGTGGCTACTCTGCCGCGTGGAGTGCGTTCCAGAAAACCTAACTGGAGCAGATAAGGTTCATAAACATCCATGATAGTATTGGCATCCTCACTAATGGAAGCAGAGATGGTATCCAATCCTACGGGGCCGCCATCGAATTTATCAATTATTGTATGGAGTATCTTATGATCTACCTCATCTAAACCGGCCGAGTCTATTTCAAGTTTTGAAAGCCCTTCCAGTGCTACCTTTTCACTGATTATGCCGTTTGCTTTGATTTGAGCATAATCCCGCAACTGTTTTAGAAGGCGATTGGCTACTCGTGGTGTACCTCTGGCACGTCGTGCGATTTGGGTAGCTCCTCCATCTTCTACAGGCACTTTAAGAATAGCTGAAGAGCGCTTTATAATCTTCTCTATCGCTAGTTTGTCATAAAAATCGAGATGATAAATAGCTCCAAGCCTATCGCGGAGCGGAGGGCTTAGTAAAGCGAACCTCGTAGTGGCTCCTATCAGGGTGAAATGGGGTAAATTCAGGCGCAAGCTTCTGGCTGCAGGGCCTTTGCCTAAGAAGATATCGAAAACGAAATCCTCTATTGCCGGGTATAGCTTTTCTTCCACTATGCGGCTAAGGCGATGAATCTCATCAATAAAAAGAATATCCCCTTCGTGCAAATTAGTAAGGATGGCTGCTAAATCTCCAGTGCGTTCTATGGCTGGGCCAGAGCTAACCTTGATGCTGACACCCATCTCAATAGCGATAATATAAGCAAGGGTGGTTTTCCCTAGGCCTGGGGGCCCATGTAGGAGAATGTGATCCAATGGTTCTTGTCTTTTCTGAGCAGCTGCAATAGCTATTTTTAGATTGTCTTTGACTTTTCCTTGGCCTACAAACTCGCTAAGATGTTTGGGGCGGAGGTTTAGATCAATATGCGTATCCCCAATAACTGGTTTGCCTGAAACCATACGCCTCTCAGCGGGTAAAGAGTGTTGGATGTGGGGTGTCCTTTGAGTATCTGACATCACTCCTCTCTTTTGTTGCTGAAGAGAATAGCTAAACTTTCAATTGTAGGGTTGTTGGTTTTGTCTCCTTGGGAATTGGTGCTCGAGTGGGGATAAGCTTGCCAAGGATAACATTTTCCTTAAGTCCGCGTAGTTTATCTATCTTGCCTTTGATCGCTGCGTCAACGAGTACGCGACTTGTCTCTTGGAAAGAAGCGGCAGCTAACCAACTATCCTTGTTTAAACTAGCTTTGGTTATTCCTAAAAGAACAGTCTGTGCTGTTGCTGGCTCACCGCCTTCAGCTAGCACGCGGGCATTCGCCTCTTCGTAGTCGGAATGATCAACTAATTGGTCTGGTAAGAGGTTGGTGTCACCCGACGAAATAATTCTCACTTTTCTCAGCATCTGGCGAACAATAGCGGCAATATGCTTCTCATGTATAGTAACTCCCTGAGAGCGGTATACTTTTTGTACTTCGTCGATTAAGTATTGTTGTACTGCTTCTTTGCCTAAGACCCGGAGTATATCTTGTGGGGCAATGACCCCGTCAGTGAGTTGGCTACCTGCTTTAATAACATCTCCTGTTTTAACGCGTAGTCTAGCGCCCTGTGGAATTACGTATTCTCTCTTTTCCTCTTCTGTATATTTGATATAAAGGTGTTTGTTTTCGATAATGACTTGCCCCATAGTTCTGGCTGTTATGGGTTCTTGTTCGGTTATTGCTGGCAATTGATCTTTGCTTTCTTGTGAAGGAGGGGTGGGGGAAAATAGAATGGTGCCGACATCAACTGATTGCCCATCAGTGACGGCCATTTCCATCTCTGATGGTAATTCGTATTCATCCTGGTAGGATTCAGAACTGTTGATTTTGACCACATTTACTCCTTCCTCGTCAACTACATCAACAGTGCCACCAATATCAGAAATGATAGCACAGCCTTTTGGTGTTCTGGCTTCAAAAAGTTCTTCCACGCGAGGTAAACCACTGGTGATATCGGTGCCAACTACACCGCCCGTGTGGAAAGTGCGCAAAGTGAGCTGAGTTCCAGGTTCACCAATACTTTGAGCGGCAACAATACCTGCAGCAACGCCAAGATTTACTAACTGTCTTTTAGCCAGGTCCCTACCATAACAATATTGGCAAATCCCAAACTTAGAGTGACAACTGAGAGGTGATCTCACGTATACTCGAGTTATATCAGTTGCAGTGATTTGCTTAACTTTTTCCTCATCAATTTCCTCATTGCGCTCAACAATAATTTCACCCGTATCTGGGTTAACGATTGGGCTTGCTGCTAGATAACCGATGATCCGTTCACCCAGTGAAGGCAGAGAACTTCCAGCCTCCCCTCCTGATATCCAAACTCCTTCCGTGGTCCCGCAGTCTTGCTCAGTTACAATAACATCTTGGGCTATGTCTATGAGGCGTCGAGTAAGGTAACCGCTATCTGAAGTCCTCAAAGCGGTATCAGCTAATCCCTTACGGGCACCATGCGTAGATATGAAATATTCCATAGGGGATAAGCCATTACGGAAACTTGACCTAATAGGAAAGTCTATTATTTTCCCTGATGGGTCGGTCATTAGCCCACGCATTCCTGCCATCTGGCTAATCTGAGACATATTACCTTTTGCTCCTGATGTAGCCATCATGTAAATACAACCATAATGGTCTAAGGATTGAGACAAATCCTTGGCAATTTTGTCAGTAGTCTCTATCCAGATCCGAACTGCGTTTTCATAGCGCTCATCCTCTGTGATAAAGCCACGGTCAAATTGGTCTTCAGTAGTGCCAATTAATTTGTCAGCCTCTTTGAGTAACTTGGCTTTCTTGGGAGGTTCTTCAATGTCGTTCATGGCTATAGAAATTCCTGACCTTGTAGCATATTCAAAGCCCATTTGTTTAATGTTATCAAGGATAGTGGCAGTAGCATTGTTGCCTAAGAAGTGAATACAATCAGACACCAGTGATTTTAATGCAGTTTTATCTACCGTTTCATTGTAAAAACGAAGTTGCAGAGGCAAAATTTCATTGAATAAAATTCGTCCCACAGTAGTTTTTATTCGTTTTCTGCCGTTATTTTTGTCGCGGACTTCAATTTCAGCGTTAAAATCAATTATGTCTAATTCGCAAGCTAGCTTGGTCGCTTCGAAATTACTGAAAAGTTTACCTTCTCCTTTAGCTCCAGGTTTTATGAAGGTGAGATAATAACAGCCAAAAACAATGTCAAGGCTGGGTGCTGTAACTGGCTCACCGCAACTGGGGAGTAACATGTTATGTACACTAAGCATATATTTTCTAGCTTCGCTAACTGCTGCCTGGGATAATGGTATGTGAACTGCCATCTGGTCGCCATCAAAATCTGCATTGAAAGCAGCGCAAACCAGAGGGTGAAGTTGGAAGGCATTACCATCAATTAAAACAGGTTCGAAAGCTTGGATGCTCAGGCGATGTAATGTGGGGGCGCGATTAAGCAGTACTGGGCGTTCTTTGACTACTTCGCTAAGTAAATCCCAGACTTCAGGCATGGCTCTCTCCAGTTGGCGTCGAGCTACCTTCACATTATTGGCATAGCCTTTCTCTATAAGTTTGTGCATGACGAACGGTTTAAATAGCTCTAAGGCCACATGTCGTGGCAAGCCACATTGATGAATCTTAAGTTGTGGTCCAACAACGATGACTGAGCGCCCGCTATAATCCACTCGTTTGCCTAAAAGATTTTGCCTGAAACGGCCCTGTTTTCCTCTCAGCATAGCTGAGAGAGATTTTAGGGTGTGGTTATTACCAGTGGTAACTGCGCGTCCCCTTCGTCCATTATCTATAAGTGCATCAACAGCTTCCTGTAGCATTCGTTTTTCATTGCGGATAATGACCTCTGGGGCGCCCAACTCTATAAGGCGGCGGAGGCGATTGTTGCGGTTAATAACACGTCTGTAGAGATCGTTAATATCGCTAATGACGAAGCGACCCCCGTCTAGCTGGACTATAGGTCGAAGTGCTGGTGGTAATACTGGGAGCACGGTCAGAATCATCCATTCAGGTTTGTTCTCGCTTGTCTTGAGAGATTCAAGTAACTGTAATCGCTTGCTAAGCTTTTTACGGTGTTGCCCAGAAGCATTATGTATTTCCTCGGAGAGCTCTTGACATAATGCCTTCACGTCAAAGGTTTTCAGGATTTCTAGGATAGCTTCAGCGCCTATGCCCGCTTCGAAAATGTCACCATATTTATTCTTAAAACCTTGATATTGTTCTTCGCCAAGCAGCTTTAGCGGCTTAATAGTTTTTATCTCTGCCTTGTTTATTTTTAATTCCTCATCAAAGTCTGCTCTTGTTTGCGCAAGCTCTGCACGTAGCTGATTTACCTTTTCTACTATAAATTCATCGTCTTCTTCTGGCTTAGCGTTAGCTTGCAATTTTTCAATTTCACTGTTTATCAAGTCTTCGCGCTCGCTAAATTTCTGGGTTATTTCTTCCTCGAGCTGGTGAATTCTCTCTTCTTGAGCTTCCTCGTTAACTGAGATAATGATATGTTGAGCAAAATATATAACCGACTCTAGATTTCGTGGAGAGATGTTAAGGAGAAGTGCAAGCTGGCTGGGTACCAGTTTAACGAACCAAATATGAGCCACGGGGGCGGCTAATTCGATATGCCCCATGCGCTCTCTTCGTACACTAGAATGAGCTACCTCAACCCCACATTTATCGCAGATGACACCTTTATACCGCACCTTTTTATATTTGCCGCAATGGCACTCAAAATCTTTGATAGGGCCAAAAATCCTCTCGCAAAAGAGACCATCTCTTTCTGGCTTTAAAGTACGATAGTTTATCGTCTCTGCTTTAGTCACCTCTCCGTGAGACCAGCTTCTGATTTGCTCTGGCGAAGCAAGACTTACTCGGATAGAATCTAACTCATCAAACTGAACCATATCTATTTATCACCTCACAATACAGGTTAATTCTAAGCATTGGTTTAGGGTCGGTAAAATAATCTAAATTTCTCTATTTTCAGAAATTAACTCCACAGCGAAACTCAAACTGCGCAATTCCATGAATAGAACCTTACATGCTTCGGGGACACCAAGTTGGCAAATAGGTTCACCTTTTATAATGGCTTCGTAGGTTTTAGCTCGCCCAACTACATCATCAGATTTTACGGTAAGCATTTCTTGAAGTGTATGGGCTGCACCGTAGCCTTCTAATGCCCATACCTCCATCTCTCCGAAACGTTGCCCACCAATTTGAGCTTTCCCGCCTAATGGTTGTTGTGTAATCAGCGAATATGGCCCAGTAGAACGAGCATGCACTTTGTTTTCTACCAAGTGTATTAATTTTGCCATGTAAACATTGCCTACAGTCACGGGTTGGTCGAAGGGTATCCCAGTTTCCCCGTCTCTGAGCTCTATTTTGCCAAAGGTAGGCGGATATATTCTCTGTTCCTTGTAAATCTTCTGTGCCATTTGCTCTAAATTAGTATTACTCAGGTTCTGTGTATCTACCCCCAGTTCTTCAAGCCACAAGCAAAGGGAGGCTCTTTTAGCTGCGCCCTTATGTTTCCCATCCATGATTTTTTCAGCATCGAAACCATGTTCATTAAGCCAGGCGCTGATTTTTTCTTGATTAGCTGGCGGATCAGTTTGTTTCCCTGAGTTAATGTTGACGGCATTTGCCTTCCATGCTATCCAGACTCTGGCTAAGGCATCCTCAATATCTAGAGCATCAGCTCCATCAAAAATCGGATTAACTATCTTGAAATTCAATATATAAGCTGCCCATCCTAGATGGGTTTCCAGGACTTGCCCAATGTTCATGCGAGATGGAACGCCTAGCGGGTTAAGAACAACGTCCACAGGTGTGCCGTCAGGCAAAAAAGGCATGTCTTCCTCGGGTAATATAATTGAAACTACTCCTTTGTTGCCATGTCTCCCTGACATTTTATCGCCCACTGAAATTTTGCGCTTCTGGGCAATCCATACTCTCACGAGTTTATTCACTCCTGCCGGTAATTCATCGTTATCATCTCGAGAGAAAACTCTAGTGTTAATTACTCTTCCTCGTCCTCCAGGGGGTACTCTGAGTGAATTGTCTTTCACCTCACGCGTTTTTTCGCCAAAGATAGCTCGTAGTAATTTTTCCTCTGCTGAAAGTTCTGTCTCGCCTTTGGGGGTAATTTTCCCTACCAGGATGCTGCCAGGCTTTACTTCGGCGCCGATGCGTATGATACCTTGCTCATCGAGATTGCTCAGGCCTTCCTCGCTTGCGTTGGGTATATCTCTGGTTATTTCTTCTGGACCAAGCTTGGTATCACGCGATTGAATATCAAATTGCTCAATGTGGGTGGAGGTATAGATGTCATCTTTAATCAGCCTTCTGCTGAGGATAATAGCATCTTCGTAGTTATACCCTTTCCAGCTCATAAAGGCACAGATAACATTCTGTCCTAGAGCTAGCTGCCCATCGTCTATCGCAGTACTGTTTGCTATGACTTGGCCCTGTTTAACAGTGTCTCCTTTGTTTACAACTGGGTGTTGGTTAATGCACGTTGCCTGATTAGTTCTGACGAACTTGTTCAGTTTGTAAATATGGCTCTCCCCTTTCTCATCTGCAATTACAATTTGTGAACCAGTTGCAGATGTTACTACGCCGTTGATGGGAGCGAATATCACCTGCCCGCTATACCTGGCTACTTCTCTTTCCATGCCTGTAGCTACCAGTGGGGCGTGAGGATGGAGTAAAGGTACTGCTTGGCGTTGCATGTTACAGCCCATTAAAGCACGGTTAGCATCATCGTGTTCCAGGAATGGGATGAGAGAAGCGGATACACTAAACAGCTGTTTCGGGGAAATATCCATGAAGTCTACCTTATCTGCTGCGTGCTTAAAATATTTGTTGGCTTTTTTCACACTGATCTTCTCTTCAACAAATTCGCTTCTTTTGTTGAGAGGGACTTTAGCTTCAGCAATGATATATTGGTCTTCTTCGTCGGCTGTTAAATGGACAATCTGGTCAGAAGCGAAGGGGACCACCTTGATAGTTTGTGCCGGGAGAGAAGCTAGTTTTGCTGCGATCTCTTCTGTAAGTAACGTTTTTTGCTTAACTACCAGATGGTTTTTGTTGTCCAATACATCTTCTTGGGTTGTCCTTCCAAGTAGGTGCGGTATAGCATTAGGCACTTCGTGGATAACCTTGCGGTATGGTGTTTCTGCGAAGCCATACTTATTAATTGAAGCGTAAATAGCTAGAGAACCGATGAGGCCGATATTGGGGCCTTCGGGTGTCTCTATAGGGCAAATTCTTCCGTAGTGGGAGTGATGTACATCGCGAACTTCAAAGCCGGCTCGTTCTCGGGAAAGACCGCCAGGTCCTATAGCAGAGAGGCGGCGTTTATGAGTCAATTCAGCCAATGGGTTGGTTTGATCCATGAATTGAGATAGTTGTGACCGACCAAAAAACTCTTTTACAGCGGTTACTACGGGGCGGACGTTAACCAAAGCTGCAGGAGTCGCGGCTTCAGGCCCAAGTATGCTCATACGCTCTTTAATGGTTCTCTCTAAACGGAATAAGCCAACTTGGAATTGATTTTGTATTAGTAAACCTACGGTATGCGTTCGGCGATTGCCTAAGTGGTCGATATCATCGGGAGCTTCTTTACCATTGTTGATTAAGATAACGTGACGGATTGCCTGTACTAAATCTTCAGGGGTTAAGCCATGATAGTTTTCAGGGATGCTTACTCCTAACTTTTTGTTAAGTTTGTAGCGGCCGACCTCGCCTAAGCTGTAACGGCGGGGATTAAACAGGAAATTTTTCAGCAATGCTTCGGCACTGCTGAGGCTAGGGGGAGTGCCAGAAGACAATTTATGATAAATATCAACTAAAGCTGCAGCTTTGTTTTTGATCAGGGGATCTCGCTCTATTGTCGATTTAATGTAAGAATGGTTAGAGGAATTATCTACATCTTGAAAAAGAGCTAGCAAATCGTTATCGCTGGGAAACCCTATGGCGCGCAATAAGGTAGTAACAGCTATCTTCCGTTTTCCGTTCACTTTGACTGAAATTACATCGCTATTAGAAGTGTCAAAGTCGAGCCATGCCCCTCGTTCGGCAATAAGCTTGGCGGCACATAACTGGCGTCCTCGTATGCTATCCTTCCCCAAAGTGAAGTAAACCCCCGGGAAACGAGTCAATTGATTAACTACTACACGTTCTGTTCCTGAAATAACAAAAGTGCCTTTGTCTGTCATTATGGGGAAGCTGCCCAAGTATAATTTCTGTTGCTTAATTTCGCCGGTTCCCTTGATTACTAGGCGAACTACAACGTGAAGAGGGGAAGAATAAGTCATGCTTCGTTCAAAGCATTCTGTAATAGAGTGTTCAGGTTCGCGAAACTCGTAATCAGAAAAATACAACTCCAACTTAGTCCCAGTATAGTCTTGGATAGGGGACATCTCTTCAAATAGTTTTTTCAAACCTTCTTCTTGAAACCAACGAAATGAGTCAAGTTGAATTCTAGTTAGATCGGGTACCTCTATGACCTCTGGTAATTTAGCGAAGGACTTAACTAACGCATGTTTAGGTGTCAACGAAACAGCCATACTTTTTCTCCTTAAAAATTAAGAGTCTTCGAGTCTACTATTTAAGGCATATAAAAATACTTATGAAGTAGAGAAGTTGGGGTTAAGGGAAAACGAAAAGAAAATAGTGGACATGATGCAAACAAGTATGGTAGCACGTGTGAAAAGATTTTGTCAACTTCCCGAATTGAATCATCTAAAATCGAACCGAAGGGTAGGTTGTTAAATCATATAAAATCGAACCGAAGGTATTTAAGATATGCTCTGGCTAGCGCTATAAAGGAGGTTAAGCCAGGCAATGGAGAGAAT
>JAGGZD010000032.1 GCA_021162245.1 Dehalococcoidia bacterium
ATTCTCTCCATTGCCTGGCTTAACCTCCTTTATAGCGCTAGCCAGAGCATATCTTAAATACCTTCGGTTCGATTTTATATGATTTAACAACCTACCCTTCGGTTCGATTTTAGATGATTCAATTCGGCATTTTCCCTTTTTCATGATAATATAATATTATAGGGTAATGTAATATTATAAGGATCTGCAAATTACTGAGGTATACTTTTTCTACATATGTACTATAAGATTGTGAACAAGTAGAGATTTTCTTAAGAGATAGGACCAGCTTGTGTGCCTAAATCTGAAGGAGGTAGTATGCTAACTTCAAGGAAGTTTCTTTGGTAAGGGAAGGTGTAGAGTTTTTCTGCGCTCTATGTCTTCCCGATTTGTGTTTAATGGCAGAAAGAAAAAAGATAAAACGGGTAGTGAAAGGAATTTTTCAAAAGGAGGTATAAGGGATGAATACAGGTAAAAAAGTAAACCATGAAAAGGAAAGAATGAGAGTTGCCAATGCAATTCCATGGGGGCTGCTGAAAACGGAGAAAGTATTTCTTCCTATTTGGGCTGCGATATTCATAGCTTACATGATAAGACAAGCGATAGGATTTAATTATGGAGGTAAATGGATTATGGGGTTACCTGCGCCCGTTTTTGAATCTTACGCATGGGCTATTGGCCTTGTAGTCATGACAATTATTGCAACTACATTCTGGATAAGAGAAGTTAAAGAACGGATGAGGAAGGCGGAAAAGGAGGATAGAAAATGATTACCAGTACATCCAGTGCAATTCTAGGAATTATATTTGGTTATGTTGCCCTCTGCATATTTATAGGATGGTTTGCATATAGGAAAAGAGGGGCAGGCATCCGTGATTTTTACGTTGCCTCAGGCTCAATAGGTCCTGTGATTATGGCAGGTACTATTGCGGCCACCGGCTATAGTGCATACGCAGTACTGGGAGGCCCGGGTTGGGCTTATACAGGAGGGGTGGGTCCTCCTATGAGCGAATTACCCTACATGTTTGGTAATGTGCTGGTGTGCCTGGTCGTTGGAGCTAGGATTTTTAAGGCAGGAGTGTATCATGAGTTCATAACTCCAGCTGATTTTTTTGCTAAGCGATTTAGGGAGGAATGGATAACAAGAATCATAGTTGGCTTTGTCATCTGCTTCCTTGGTTCAATATTCTACATAAGCGCCCAGCTAATAGGCTCGACATACGTAATAACCGGGTTGAGTGGGGGTGAGCTAAAGTACCTGCCAATTCTAATCGTAATGGCGATCACCCTGGTTGTGTATGTCGCTCTAGGTGGTTTTAGAGCAGTAGCATACACAGACTTTATGCAGGCTGTTATGATGACGCTGCTAATTGTGGGCATGGCGATTGTAGCAATCAAAGATTTTGGAGGGGTCAGTCAGTTATGGGCAAGCGCTATAGATAAACATCCGGCAATCATGACACTGGATACACCGCATAGATGGTTTGTGACTTATGGCCTGATGGCTTTCCTTGGCCCTATGATGTTCCCCCATCTTTGGGTCAGGTTGTATGCTAACAGGAGCTTAGAGGGATTGAGGTCGATGGCAATTGGCGGGTTGATGGCTGGCGTACTGGTGGTCATTTTTAGTTACACCACAATGGGCGCCACGATTTCGGCAACCTTCCCTGATGCTGCAACCGCTCCTGGCCCTGCTGATCAGCTCCCTGTTTTCTGGGCACTGGGAAGATTTGGCCCTATATTGGGGGCAGTTTTATTCACAGGAGCAATGGCTGCGGCTTTCTCCACTGCTGATTCAATTTTGCTAATGGTTTCATCTTCTTTCTCAAAGGACATACTGGGTCTTTTCAACTGGCCAAAAACAGAAAAGAATCAAATGGCAACAGCTCGATTTCTCATCGTAGCTGTTATCGGAATTAGCCTTATAGGAGGGCTTAATCCTCAAATGGGGCTGATAAAGATGGTGATGAGTTTAACCTATCCGTTGTACTATATGCTGATGCCAGTGACACTTCTCGGATTATTCTGGAGGAAAACCAACAAATACGGAGTAGGGGCAGGTTTAATAACAGGGGCAACAATAACTTTGTTGGTGATTGCAGGTGTGATACCCACTTATGGTTTCTTTAATGGATTTATTGGGATATGCACCTGTGCTGTAGTTATAGTTGTTGTGAGCCTGCTAACTCCATCCCCTTCAAAACAAGAACTGAGCGAGTTCTTTATAGAGCAAGGTAAAGTAACAACGTGAATTCAGCAAGTACTTCGTGAGAGCAATATTCAGGAATGAGGGCATAACTTTCAACTTGTGCCTCCATTCCTGAGTTAATAAGGAGATTTTTTATGAATAAAGAGACGATATTTGAAGAATTGTTCAGGGCTATTGTAGAAGTAGATGAGGAGAAGGCGAGGGAAGCTGCAAACGAGCTTGTGAAGGAGAAGATTGATCCTTTAGAAGGGATAGAGAAGGGATTGTCTAAGGGAATGGATGTGATAGGAGAGCGGTTTGAGAAGTTTGAAATTTACCTGCCGGAGCTCATAATGGCCGGTGATGTTTTCAATTCGGCAATGGAGGTACTGGAGCCTGAAATAATGGCCAGGGGCAAGAGTGTGGCGAAGAAAGGGACTATAGTGCTGGGCACGGCGAAAGGGGATATTCATGAAATAGGCAAGGACATTGTGGCAATGCTGTTAAAGACAGCAGGGTTTGAAGTGTATAATTTAGGCAAGGATGTGTCTACAGCCACTTTCTTACAAGAAGCAGAGAAGGCTAAGGCAGATATTATAGGTGTATCAGCTTTATTAACTACTACTCTATTAGGGCAGAAAGACCTCATAGATTTACTAAAAGAGACAGGGAAGAGGGACAGGTATATGGTTATGGTAGGAGGCGGGCCTGCGTCACAGGATTGGGCTGATAAGATAGGGGCTGACGGATATGGAGTGACGGCTAAAGAAGCGGTTTCTGTGGCTTTAAAGCTCATATCCAAGAAGTGAGCATAAAGGGAGAAAAGAAATGGTTAGTTTCATAGATGTTATCAATCGGGCATGGACGGGGCCTTATTATTCCGAGAAGGATTACAACTTAAAGGTATTTGTGCCGAAGTTAAGGGAAATAGTAAAGAAATATGAAATCAAGTG
>JAGGZD010000122.1 GCA_021162245.1 Dehalococcoidia bacterium
CATTCTCTCCATTGCCTGGCTTAACCTCCTTTACAGTGCTAGCCAGAGCATATCTTAAATACCTTCGGTTCGATTTTATATGATTTAACAACCTACCCTTCGGTTCGATTTTAGATGATTCAATTCGGCCTATTGCAGTTAACTTGAAAGCAGTATAAAATCAAATAATGCATATGGAACAGATTTGGGCACCGTGGAGAATGGAGTATATAGAAAAAGCGAAGACAGATGGTTGCATTCTTTGTCAAAAGCCCAAAGAAAATAAAGACGAAGAGAATTTTATCCTTTATCGTGGCCAAAGCAATTTCATAATTTTAAATGCTTTCCCTTATATTTCTGGGCATTTGATGGTAGTCCCTTATCGCCATATAGCAAATTTACAAGAGCTAACTGATGATGAAGCGAAAGAGCATTTTGATATTGTTAAAAGAGCTGTAAAAATTTTAATGGAAGCATTGAAACCTGCAGGGTTCAATGTTGGCTTGAATATAGGTAAAGTTGCTGGGGCTGGTATAGAGGGCCATCTTCATACGCATATAGTGCCTCGATGGCAGGGAGACTCTAATTTTATGACTGTACTCTCTGATACCAGAGTTATATCGGAGGCGCTAGCTGCAACATATGAAAAGCTGAAGGTGAGGCTGACATAGCTATTGTCTGGCCTGGGGATAAGACCCCAGTATTCTAACAAAAGCAGCTTCCTCATGAAGTTCTTTTATCGCTTTTCGGTAAATTTCATTGTCAATGGGATCTTCGAAATCAACGTAAAAAATATATTCCCATGGTTTACTTTTGCTTGGTCTGGATTCTAATTTTGTCAGGTTTATATTTCTGGAAGCAAAAATGCCTAATATCTTATACAGTGCTCCGGATACATGATTAACGGAAAAAACAAGAGAGGTCTTACTCCCTTCATGTGGCTTAGCTTTTTCCCTGGAGATAGCAACGAACCTGGTGTAGTTGTTGATGTTAGTTTCAATTCTTGGCGCCAATATTTCCAGGCCATAGATATCAGCAGCTCTCTGCCCAGCTATAGCGGCAGACTTTTTATAGCGCTTTTCCTTTATCATTTTGGCACTACCTGCGGTATCGTAGTAAGGCACAATTTTGGTGGTTAATCTGGTTAGAAACTCTTCGCATTGAGCCAGAGCTTGTGGATGAGAATAAACTGCCTTTATGTCAGCCAGTTTTTCTCCTGGCAGAGCCATCAAACAATGACTTATTCTGAGGATAACTTCAGCGAAAATATTAAGGGGGTATGTTAATAGTAAGTCGTATGCCTCATTGATACTGCCAGCTTGAGAGTTTTCTATGGGAACTATACCAAAACTAACATCGTCTTTTAATACAGCTTGAAAGACATTCCGAAGATGAGCACAAGGTAAAAAATCAATGTCTTTCCCAAGAAGCTTTATGGCAGCATCTTCGCTAAAAGCTCCTCTTTCTCCCTGAAAAGCAACTCTTATCATTTACCTGTCTAAATATTATAGTGTGATTGTTTTTGTGTTTCCTCCAGAGTTTATCTTCTCCAGAAGCGAGGCAAAAATATCATCAAAACAGTAAATATCTCCAATCTGCCTAACCACATGCAGATAATTAGGAGCATTTTCCCTGCTGCAGGAAACCATGCATAATTCAATGCTGGGCCTACCGCACTCAGTCCAGGTCCTACATTCCCTAAAGTAGCAGCTATTGCTGAAAGTGATGTTTCTATGCCAAATCCCATTAAACCGAGTGTTATGGAAGCCATAGCCGCCACAATCAGGTAAAGAAAAAGAAAGGAAATTATATCTCGGATTATCTCATCTGAAAGGGGTTTTTGGTTATATTTAACTGGCATTACGGCTTTGGGCGAAATAGCTTTTCTCATCATCATCCTGCTATGCTTGAGCAGAGTTGAAATTCGTATTACTTTTATCGCTCCCCCTGTGGAGCCCCCACAACCACCAATAAGCATTAAAGCTAGAAGCACCATTCTGGCACCAGGATGCCATAGTCCAAAATTGCAGGTAGCAAAGCCGGTAGTGGTCATAATCGAGACTGCTTGAAAGAGGCTATCTCTATATGAGCTAATGCCCTGAGAAAAGGTTAATAGCGAGGCACCTAATATCAAGAAAAGTAAGTAAAGTCTGAACTCCTCGTCTTTAAGCATTTTGAAGTTTCCTCTTAGAACTTGGTAATGAATTACGAAGTTTGTGCCAGCCGCGATCATAAAGGCTATGATGATATATTCAGCCAGGGGATTAGCATAGGCTGCGATGCTTGTTGTAGTAGGAGTGAATCCTCCAGTGGGGAGAGTGCAGAGGGAGATACAGGCTGAGTCGAAAAATGGGAGTTTAGCCAGAAAATAAAGGAGTGCTATCTCAGCGAAAGTGAAACCAGCGTAAATTTCCCAAAGGAGTTTTGCCGTGGTTCTAATTCTGGGGCGAAGCTTTTCGAGCATCGGACCGGGAAATTCCCGCACGAAGAGCTGAGACCCTCCCACTCCTAATTTTGGCAGGATAGCAACGAGAAGGCCTATTACTCCCATTCCCCCCAACCATTGGGTAAGGCTACGCCACAGGAGAGCGCTTTTAGGTAAAACTTCTACTTTTCCCAGTATGGTGGCACCAGTAGTAGTGAAGCCAGACATGGCTTCAAAAAAGGCATCAATGAAATTCCATCCCAAAAACATGTAGGGGGCTGCACCAAGGAGTGGTATGATAAGCCATGCGAAGGACACTATCGAAAAACCATCGGCGCGTTCTATTTCCCTTGCAGTTTTGAATCCGAGCTCAAGTGACAGACCGATAGCTAAAGTTAATAGTAGCGAATACAAAAAAATATGCCAATCTTCACCATAGTAGAGAGCTACTAGTAAAGGGATAGTATAGCTTAAGGAGAGGTATCTCAGGATTGAACCGACGATATGTAGTGTTAATCTTACCCTTTGGCGAAACATTTATTCATAAATGCGGCTCCCTTCTTTGCAGACTTTTGGCCTACAATGAGAGTCAACCAATCTTTGGGTTCTATTCTAACATCTCCGGTCAAATATTTTTCCTGCCGTTCTATTGCCAGAATTTTCGTTCCATTTGGATTTCCTATTTCGGAAATTTTCTTGCCTACGCAATTCATGCCAGCCTCAATTTCTATTTCAAAAATTTCTCCTCTCTCGAAAGGGACATAATGTTTTACGTAAGGTTGTAAAATCATCTGGCGGATATGTTGCGCTATTATATCGTAGGGCTTAATCTGGAAATCAATGGCTGCTTGTTTAAAAGTTTCCACATGCGCTGCATCATTTATCAGAGAGATTACTTTCTTTGCTCCCATTTCCCTGGCGGTCAGGCAAATCATTAAGTTATCTGAGTCATTATTTGTCAGGGCAACCAGAGCATTTGCATTCTTAACTCTAGCTTCCTCCAGGACTGATTTCTGAGTAGCGTTACCTATTATCACCATGACGTCAGAACTCGTTGCCCATTCGGCACACCTTGCTTCGTTTGGGTCTATAATTACCACTTCATTCCCTTCGTCGACAAGAAATCCAGCAAGGTTTTTCCCTGTGCTACTTAAGCCCGCTATTATAAAGTACATTTTTACACCTTCTCTATGACAAAAGTTTAGCTCATCCTCTTAAAGGATGAGCTTTGGCTCCAAGATAGAGCACAAGTTTATAGCTCGTTTTAAAACGACGCCTGACATCTGGATTTAAACTATTGTGTGACATAAATGCAGCAACTTCAATCACGGAGGGGATTTTAGTTTCTTTGGCTGGGTGTTGTCAACTCTCTGTGCTGGCTGACCACATAGGTAACACTGAACTATGGGTTTTAGCAAGTTCCTTTTCAATATACTCCACAGGGGTAAGATAGACAAGAGACTGATGAGGGCGGTTGAAGTTATACTCAACAAGCC
>JAGGZD010000014.1 GCA_021162245.1 Dehalococcoidia bacterium
GCATATTACTGAGGTCTTTCGTTGGCTCAATGCCGGACCCTGGGAAATCCTTGAGTTTCGCCGCATCAATTTCCCACATATCGACTGTGAACCCCATTTCCTCCAGGTTTTTACGGATAGAGCTTTGCAGTTTCTTATAGTCATTGCTCTCTGCTTTGCCATCACCCGGAGGCGTAATAGTTTTGAAACTTACGAGCTTCCTCAAATACTGGACAAGTTCCTCTTTGTTTGCATCTATTAATTGCAGTACCTTTTTCTCTTTTTCGGATAACATTTAGACACTCCTTATTAATTTTCTCCTCTATTTACAAACCAAATCCATGGAGAATAATGCTACTTCGTATAATGACCCAACAAAGTGCAAATAAACACCACTGCTATATCTTTAGACACAACTACAAGTAGAGGTGGTGATGATTACCGCTTGTTTGCAAAGCCTGCAAGCTTCCCTCAAACTAGCTTTATATCATCACCACCTTAGATTACCTGGAAAGAGTGAATCTTATCTTACACAATACTTATTTCAAGTGTACCTTAAAGAAAGTCCAGGGGTTAATCCATGGCGAAAGCCCCATCCCATCTACATAGCCTTCAAACTTATCACTAACAGGATCAAGAGCTATTGTCCTGACCAGAAACCCGTATGGCAGGTCCTCAGCTATCATCATCTGCATATCCATCAGTAATTCTTTGCGTTTCTCCATATCTCTTTCGGCAGTCATTGCATCCAGTGCCTCATCAAACGCAGGATTGTCGTAATAAGATGTGTTCCATCCTCCGCCCCCACTGGCAAAACTGCGGGCAAATTCCCATATCCAGTCGCTGTGTGGCCCTGGCTCTTCCTCGGCAAAGCCGATATCATACATGTCATTCTGTGGTGCATAAATGTAGGCATAGAAAGTATTCAAGTCCAGTGTCAACATATTAATATCTATACCGACTTCTCTGAGCATTTCCTTAATCAATGTTCCCATCTTAACCGCGTTAGTCCATGTTGGAGTAACGATCAGGTCAAACTCCATATTGTGTCCTGTTGCAGGGTCATTCCTTATACCATCTCCATCACTATCTACATATCCAGCTCCATCTAATAGCCCATTAGCTTTATCTAGGTCAAAATCGTACTGGGGTAGATTTGGATTATGTTCATCCAGCTCTGGATATATCCAGCTATCTGCTTTTTCTCCATAGCCAAGAAATACCATATCTATCATTTTATCTTTATCCATGGCATACATCATGGCTTGTCTTACAGCGAGATCCTGAATTGGACCCTCTTTGTGCAAATTGAATGATAACCAGTATTGTCCAATACCTGGGGATTCTAAAACAGTAAAGTCTTTGGCTTTGAAATCATTCGCTGCCGCCGCAGAACAATAATCATATCCAATTAAGTCTATCTCTCCCTTCTCCAAAGCCATATACATGGCATCGTAGCTACCATAAGTTTTATAAACCATCTCATCTACATATGGTATTTCATCATCCCAGTATTCCCTGTTGGCTTCAAACCAGATGTATTCAGAAGGTTTGAACTCCTTTACTTTAAACGGACCTGAGCCAATAGCTTCGGCATTGTCAAATGCTGATATATTGTCTTTGTATGGTTCAAAAATATGCTTGGGCAGTATGGGACACCAGCTGAAAGCAGGGTATTCCCCCCCAATTGCGGTTTCCAGTGTAAATTGCACTGTATAGGTATCGATAACCTTTACGGAGCCAGCTTCAGTAAGTGTATCAGTGAAGCACCATGATGGGTCTGCTGTAGGCAGATATTCAACTGTGAATGCTACATCTTCTGCCGTAACCGGGACTCCATCATGGAAAACAGCATCTTCGCGAAGATGGAATATCCAGGTCTGGCCGTCTTCTGTTTCCCAACTGGTGGCTAACATTGGCAGAGGCTCGAAATCAGGAGCAGGTGCCATAATCCACAGCTGGTCATAAACCACAGGCCAGAAATCACAGCCCATGGCTGTATATTGCCATGCCTGGCCACAGCTCAAATTCTCCAGGCACGCTCCAGGAGTCCAACCGACATTAAATCTCCCGCCATATTTTATTTCTCCTCCCTCTGCTGGCGGGGTTACCTCCTCTCCCTCTGCTGGTGGAGTTACCTCTTCTTCTGATGGAGGAGTTACTTCCTCCCCTGGCGAAGGAGCACATTGCATCATCGGAACTGTTAGACTAAGTAGCAAAATTACAGTTCCCACCAGAGTCAATAAACGTTTTTTTCTATTCATTCTCCCTCCTTTCTTAATTTTCAGCTAGCCTTTACTTACTTTCAAGTTCATGCTTATTTACCAGTGGCAGTTTACCTCCTTTCTTCTCAATTTACAATAATCCACAGCATATGCACACTATTCCCCTTTATTAAGTTTTACTCCTAGTTCATGCGAATGTCAATAACTCGAATTGAATCATCTAAAATCGAACCGAAGGGTAGGTTGTTAAATCATATAAAATCGAACCGAAGGTATTTAAGATATGCTCTGGCTAGCGCTATAAAGGAGGTTAAGCCAGGCAATGGAGAGA
>JAGGZD010000024.1 GCA_021162245.1 Dehalococcoidia bacterium
AATCGTTGCAGATGGTATAATGAGTCTTCTGGAGTAAAGAGGTCTTGTGATTTAGGACTGATTGATAAAAAGTGGGTGGAGGATTATTGTTGGCAAGGTGGCAAAGATTGTATAAGGAAGAAAAGATTTGAGGAAGAAGGATATGTGTCCCCTGATTATGTATTACCCGATGGTTCTATAAGTGAACGTGTTAAGGCATATTTGGAGCAGAAAGGAAAGCTGTAAAGTAACTTACCGCAAGAGTGATTTTGCCGTTCGGTTGAGTTGAGAATAGACAGTATCTATTTCCCTTGAGTATCCTGTTTGAAAGTATAGTTGGTTGTTGACTATAAGAGCAGGGATAGATAGGAGTATATGTATAGTTATTAAGGAATTTATGGCCAATCATACCAGCGGCCAGTGTATTCCCTGTATTTTCTTGCGAATCTTCGCAGATTAAAATATTCCATTACTTTACTTTTTTCCTGTCTGACGATTAAATCAGTTATTAATTTACCGTGCGCTTGTGAAAAGGAGAATCCGAAGCCATCGCAGCCGCAAGCTAATATCAATCCTTTTAATTCATCCACCTCGCCCACTATTGGTAACTTGTCGGGAGTTACGTCTTCAAAGCCTCCCCAATGCCTCAAAATATTCACGTTGCCTAGTTGTGGGATATATTGTTGTATAGTGTGAATGGGGCGTTGGAGAGGACCTAAACTTGCCGCTGCATTGTATTCTGGCTTCCTGATTATATGTGTTTCTTCCCCTGCTATGATTTGCCCATTTTTTTCCTGGCGCCACCAGATATCTCCACGTTCAGCGAGATAGGGTAAGTGCATCAGAGGTTCGGTGACGAAAGCTTCATCGCGGTATGGCATAGTTGGTATTTTTATACCAGCCATCTTTGCTACATCGCTGGACCATGCCCCTGCAGCGTTAATTACAGTGTGGGTTTTTATTTTTCCTTTAGTCGTTAGTATGCCTTCTATTTTCCCATTCTCTACTTCTATGTCTGTTACTTCGGTGTCAGTGTAAATCTTCGCCCCCGCTCTCTTTGCATTGGTAATGAGTGCTTCAACGGTATAGAAGGGATTTGCGCCAGCGTTAATGCGATGATTACAAAGATGGTATGCTCCTACCACTGGATTATTATCTACATCAATATATGGAGCTATTTTCTTTATCTCGTCTGGTTTTAGATATTCAATGTGTAAGCCTAGATTCTTTTGTGTAATTGCCATTGCTTTGCGATAATGTTCTTCCTCTTCTGGAGTGACAATCGTCAGATAATCTGATGGAGTATATTCTATGTCATAACCCAGTTCTTCTTCTAATTCTGCGAATTTCCTTGTGGAGCTAAGTCCGAGCTTGGCTAATTCTTTATCAGGGTCCGTGCCCCATATGTTCCAGATCATTGATCCTGAGCGGCCAGTAGCTCCACTCGCAAGACTGCCTTTCTCAACAAGTACTGTGTCGACGTTTTCTTTGGAGAGGTTATATGCGATGGTGCATCCGCTTATCCCCCCACCAATGATGATAACTTCAGCGGTTTTCTTCATACCCCTTTCTGATTCCCCTTTGAAATTTTTCCCATTACTCCAAGTGGTACGGGTTTGATGGGTGCTCGGTCAGTGGGTGGTAAAATTTCCTCTCGCGGTTTCCCTGTTTTCTGGCTAATCAATTTCATAATCTGGGGCATACATCCACGGCCTTGGCATTCTCCCATTCCTGCGCGCAAATGCCGCTTAATCTCGTTAGCAGTTGTATAACCTTGCTCAATTGCTTTGAGTATCTCTTCTTTAGTGATGTCTTCGCAAAAGCATATGATAGTTTTTTGGTTAGTATTCATTCTCTTTCCTCTTTACTTTAATTGAACGAGTTTCCATAGCAAACTTTCTGTCAACAGCGATGGAGATAACATGTGTCCCACTTTTGCCCTTCCTGGTTTTTATGACCTCTGCCTGTCCAATATTTTCCCCAGAGCGATTTAGTGCATCAACTATGTCTCCTTTTTCGGGCACGGGAAGCATTTCGTAGGGAATAGAAACCAGCGCCTTATCCTCTTTATAATTTATATTCACAACGAAGATGGCTAGGCCAGGGCACAAATCTATGCATAAGGTGCAACCTGTGCACTTTTCGTAGTCTATGCTAGGAGGTGTTACAAGGCTTTCCTTGCTAATAGCACCTGATTTGCAGGCTTCCACACAGGGGTCGCAAGGGATATCCTCCGTGCATTCAATGATTGCTACTGGGCCTTTTGCCAGTCTTTCTTTAGCAGGTAGTCTAACTGTTTCCTTTAAAATATCATATGTCAGATATCCTACTTCTCTCGCTTCATTGTTCATGATTTTTTGCCTCGTTCCACTTCTGCTGGCATTTTATTTTCCCAGCAGCAACTGCCTTTAACAATGAGCTTTTCCTGAGTTGGTTAAGCTCAGTAAGAGCGCTCTCTTTAACCCTCTGAGAGGCCTCAGGATTCAAGGCTTCCTTTTCAGCTATGGCTGCTCCTACGATTCTTCCTTCCAACATAGCTGTGCTGGCTTCTGCTATGCCAGAAACATCTCCTGCCACGTATATTCCCTTTATGGTAGTTTCCATATTTTCGTTATGGATGGGGACCCATCCTCCTAATTCTGGCACGAACATTTTCTCACACCCTGCCTGGAAAGGGATTTTGGTAGAAGCTGAAAGGCCAACTGCTATTAAGATAAGATCTACATCCATCTCTCGCTCCGTACCTTCAATCGGTTGCATGTTTTCATTAATTTCAATGATTGTTGCACCGGTAACATATTCCTCCCCTTTCACCTCTTTAATAGTATGCCTTAGAAGAATAGGGACTCCAAGGCGTGCAAGCTTGGAAGCGTGAACGAGGTATCCTCCTATATGTGTCATTGCTTCAACCACTGCCTTGACTTCTACTCCAGCCTGCAGCAACTGGTATCCAACGATTAATCCTACATTTCCAGCTCCAATGATCAAAGCTCTATTCCCCGGTTTTATTCCATAGACATTCATAAGAGTTTGTACTCCCCCAGCTCCATAAATGCCTGGAAGGTAGTTTTTGGGGAAAGGCAGATAATTTTCATTTGCCCCTGAAGTAATTATTATGTTGTCAGCGTTAATCTCTAATAGTTGGTAGCTATCATTTTGCTTTTTGACGGCTAGAAATTTGTGTTTTCCAGTTTCCTCCTCTGGGTAGTATCCTATGGCGCTCGTCTCTGTTAGATATGTTCCTTTGTAGTTCTTCAACTGCGCAAGCATTATCCTGGCTATTTCAAAACCTCTTAGCCCAGCATATTCCTCCTTTGACCCAAAGAATTTGTGTGTTTGCTTGATTAATTGCCCCCCGGGAACTGGATTCTCATCTATTATTAGAGTAGTCAACCCCAATTTTCTGGAAGTTATTCCTGCTTCCAGTCCGGCTGGACCACTGCCTATTATCAGAACCTGCACATGCTCCTCTTTTCTCGCTACCTGTATGCTTGTTTTATCAGGGAGCATTCCTTTTGCGCTCTGGGGTTCTACTTGCATTCCTTCTCTAGCTGGAGTGATGCAGGTCCTGGTGCTTGGGATCCCGTTGACACGCATTAGGCAAGAGGAGCATTTACCAATGCCGCAAAACCATCCCTCGGGGTGTCCGAATCGCTTGCTTTTTCTAAATACCTTGACTCCAGATGCGAATAAGGCAGCAGCTATGCTTTCATTCTCGTATCCAGTTATCCCTTTCCTTTCGAAATGGAAATTTATCTTTCTGCCCCTTTTAAAATCTAGTACAGGGTGTTTTAAGATTCGTTGTTTCTCTTTCAAACCACAACTCCCTTTCAGTTTTCTTATGTCTTATGTCCATGTACCATAAATACAATTGCACTTGGCTATTTTATCCTTTGGTGTAGATTGATATAAATTGTGGAGGTAAAATGTACATGGAATGAATTTATCCTTGTTGAAATCGCGAAATTATAACAAACAATGCGTCGTACGTGCAAATACTGTGATATGGTAGTATATGAGTTGATTGGAGATGCAAGGAGGAAATATGAAGGGATACTGGTGGCTATATAAAGGATTTGAAATTCGTCAGAATGAAGCGGGACAGAGTAAGGTCTTTTTCAAAAACTACTCGGCTGACCTTGAGTCTATTGCTCGTGACAATCTCACTCCTGTTTATGTGTACAACGGGGATCACATAAAGGAAAAAGTGGCTATTGTTCGCAGGGCTTTCGATACTTATTATGATGGTGATGTGGCGGTTAATTTTGCCATGAAAGCTAGCCATGTTCCTCATGTGGTTCGACTTTTGGGGCAGGAGGGGTGTGGAGTTGATGCTGCTTCTCCTAACGAAGCTCGATTGGGTCTGAGATTAGGAATCCATGCAGAAAGGGTTATGTTTACTGGCACCTCCGTTTCAAATGCAGATATTAAAGAGCTAGTGTCGATGGGGGTCCGTATCAATATCGATTCTTTTTCTCAATTGCGGCGTCTAGTTGACTTGGCAGAAAGAGGTGAGCTATCGTGTTCTCCTCTACCTCTGTCCATTCGTCTTAATCCAGATGTGGGGGCTATTACTGGCCAGGATTTTATAACAGCTGGAGCAAGGAATACTCAAGGGGTTCCAATAAAGTTTGGCATTGAACCAGAGAAGATCCTTGAAGTTTTCGAGTACGCGCGGAAAAATGATTTGCTAGTTGATACTCTTCATTTCCATATTGGATCAGGCTGGCTTGGTATAGGGATAGAAGCTTTCCGACAGGCATTGTCCAATGGTCTTCGTGTTTATCGGAGACTTCTGGAATCTGGTTTTCCACTTACGCGTCTGGATGTGGGTGGGGGTCCAGGTGTTCGTATGGAAGAGAAGAGTGAATCTTTTCCATGGGATGAATACGCAAAGGTAATTGATGTTAGTTTGAAAGAAGCTAATATTAAATTAGAACTTCTTATACTAGAGCCAGGTGGTGGTCTGGTATCGGATGCATGTGTTTTGCTTACCACAGTAAACACCGTGGAGAAGAAGTATGGGATAGAGCATGTGTTTGTAGATTCTGGGATGGGTACTTTCCCTTCAATCAGATTGGATCATAGATGGTGCGAATTTGTCAATGTCTCTCACCCTAATGGGGACATTAAGGAATATGCTGTGGATGGCAATGTCTGCGAAACCGGCGATACTTTTACTTACAATAAATTGAGACCTTTGCCTGAAGTAAGAGAAGGTGATGTATTAGCTTTACTTGATACTGGTGGTTACAGCTTAGCTCAGTCTTTCAATTACTGTTTGCGAGGCCGTGCTCACGTCGTGCTCAGGGAAGGAGATTATTTAGTTAATTGTACTAGAGGAGTTGAGAACTTGGATGAAGTGATGTCGCGGTTTACGCCTGTTACGTCTTATACAAACTTAATTTAGTTCCTGTTCGATAAGAGCTGACATTAAGAATATGTGGAGGCTGAGATACATAGGTAACACTAATGGTATGGTTAGTGATGACATTAACCTAACATAAGGAGTTACCGAAATGAGGAAAACAAACAGCTATTATTTCTTTAAAAGAAAGCCCATTATCTTGAA
>JAGGZD010000123.1 GCA_021162245.1 Dehalococcoidia bacterium
AAAACTACCTTTGATATATCTTTGTCCCTGGCTAGAATCGAGGCACATGAGCCTCCCTGTCCCCCAGCTCCTACTACTAATACTTTCATTTGGTCATCCCTCCTTTATTGAATTTGTATTTTGAGTCTGATTGTTCGGTAATATTTGTGTTTCAGTCAGGGAATGTAGAATCACAAAAAAGCGTTGGGTCACATTCTATTTTGTATTTCATATCGGTTCCTCCAGTAATAGCGGGGTTTGTATATGGTTTCCGCTGTGACCCCAGTTTTTCCTGCATCGATATCGTATGTAGTCAGTTTGTTGCTCCTGAATTCATCCCTTGATGCCGGCCAGTTTTTTAGCCAGTTCCTTCTTCGACTCGATATTTGCATTCCGCAGTATGGTCATTCGGTGAGTTTCTGGTGACCCAGCACCATGAATGTTAGAAACGACATCTCTGCTTTCAAAAGCCAGCTTCTCTATCAAGCGGAACAGGTGCACCCTGTCCTCTGTGGGCACATCCTCGGCACCTTTGAGGTATTTCTGGAGCAGCGGGCCAATTTCAGGGTTCTCAAAGTCCTTGTCTGAAGGTATGTCAGCTACCATGCCTCCAGCAATCTCAATCATCATGCGGATTACTTCCTGTAGCTCTTTGCCTTCGTACAGCTTGGAGGTGTTGGACAGAACCGAGTCAACCATGTATATGCCAGATGGTGTTGGCTCGGCTTCGACTGAAGCGGCGATGGAGCAGCCATAGATTGCCTCAGTAGTCTTCAGCATCTCAGCTAATTTATTTTTGATATGTGATACGCGGGGCAGACCGTTGTAATCGGCAGACAGGGCAGCAGCCCCAATCATAACATCACCTACACCACACTTACATCCTCCGTGAGAGTGGCGGTGGTAGTTGCCGAAGTTAATCACCATGGGGCCGGCGTATTCATACTCGCCGGCAAGGAACACCTGCTCCCATGGCACGAAGACATCATTGAACAAAATCATGGGAGCAAACTTGCTATAGTGGATGTTGCCCATGTCGCAGTCCTGAAGTGCCCTGGCTTCCAGAGTTCCCCTGCCATAGACATGAACTATTCCCTCTGCGTCTGCTGGGATGGCAAAGGCGACGGCGTAGTCTTTATCAGCTTCTTGCATGGTTCTGGTGGGGATAATCAGGAGCCAGTGAGCACAGAGAGAGCCTGTCTGGTGTATCTTAGCTCCCCTGACCACGATCCCCTTGCTATCCCTGTCCACGATGCGAAGATACATATCCGGGTCAGCTTGCTGTGATGGACGCTTGGAGCGGTCACCCTTGACATCGGTCACACCGCTGGCAACGGTGAAGTCGTTCTGCTGCATGTTCCTGACGAAGTTCACCAGTCTCTTGTAGTAGCTGGTACCATATTTCTGGTCGCAGTTATAGGTCTCAATACCTGCGGCATTCATGGCATCCATACCTGTGCATCGCATAAAGCAGGTGCCGATTCTCTGGGTGAGGAATTTCAGCATCCTGACCTTGGCCAAAAGGTCATCCCTGCTCTCGTAGAACTTAAGAAAGCGGCTAACTTCCTCATCTATTAGCCCGGACATGGCTACGAGTTTCTCTTTACTCTCCGCTTCCTGCGCCAGCGCATAGGTTTGTGCTACACCGGCTACCATATGCTTGATTAATGGGTGTTCATAGGCGTTCTCGACTTTCTGCCCCAGGATATAAGTGGTTGGATGTATGTCTTTCAGAGAATCATAATATTCCTTGATTGTTTTTAGTGCCATAGGGCGCCTCCTTTAGGTGAATCAAACGTGAATTAAATGTTGCCGAACCAGTTCCACTATCTGTAGCGGATACTCGGCTACTTCTACACCAACCTCCTGAAGGACAGTTACCTTACTTTGGGGTGTGCCCATGCTGCCCTGGATGATAGCGCCGGCATGCCCCATCCTTTTACCCTCAGGGGCGCTACGCCCGGCGATATAAGCGATAACTGGCTTGGTCATGTGATGAGCTATGAACTGGGCAGCTTTTTCTTCCTGGATACCTCCCACTTCACCCACGATCACCGCCAGGTCGGTATCCGGGTCGTTTTCGAAGAGTTCTAATAAATCCGGCATGTTGGTAAATGCCACGGCGTCAGCTCCCATGCCGACCACTGTACTTTGACCTAAGCCAGCAGCTGACAGGTCACCGCTGATCTCATAAGCCAGGGTGCCACTTCGGGAGATGACTCCGATGCGACCAGCCGTGAACATATTCCCTGGCATGATTCCCATCTTGGCTTCGCCGGGAGTGATGATGCCCGGACTGGTGGGCCCCAAAAGTCGTACCTTTTGCCCCTTAGCGTATGCCCTGATTTCCATGGCATCGTGTGTCGGCACATGCTCGGTAACGATGACGATGAGCTTAATGCCGGCCTCGATGGTCTCCAGGACTGCAGCCTTGACTGCGGCTGGAGGCACAAAAAACACGGAAGCTTCTGCCCCTCGCTGGACGACAGCTTCAGTGACAGTATTGTACACGGGAATGCCCTCTACTTCCTCGCCTCCTTTACCCGGAGTAACCCCGGCAACGATATTGGTGCCGTACTCCAGCATCCATTTAGTCTGGGTTCGCCCCGCTCTGCCTGTAATGCCCTGCACTAGAACTCTGGTCTCTCGGCTAAGCAAGATACTCACTTTTCCCCCTCTAACAGCTGTGCGAGTTGTTCAACTGCTTTTTCTGTAGCAACCTCGGTAACTACTGTGACCCCTTGCTGTTTTAATATTTCCCAGGTTTCCTCTTGTCGATTCCCCAATACCTTAGCTACTATAGGGATGGTAACTTTGTGCTCCCGGATATAGCTTACAATTCCCCTGGCTCCATCGTGGATGGGGTTTATTCCTCCGTAAAGATTGATAAATATCCCCTTCAATCCTTTCTTTTGCATGATCAGGTCCATCACTTTGTACAGAAGTTCAGCGGTGATGGCTCCTCCAGTTTCCAGGAAGTTGGCCGGGCGAAATTTCTGGTTGATGATGTCCATGCTAGCCATTCCCAGTCCAGCCCCACTGGCAATAATTCCTATCTGTCCATGCAGGTCTACATAGGTGACGCCAATCTGGTGGCCCTTTCGCTCCAGGGCATTGAGAATGCGATCCTCCAGAGTGTCCTGGAGGTCGGGGTGACGGTACAGGCTGGAATCATCAATCTCCACCTTGGCATCGACAGCCAGGTATCTTCCTTTGCTAGTTCGAACCAGGGGGTTAATTTCAGCGACCAGGGCGTCGTATTTGCGGAAAACATTATAGAGAATGTGAAGAGTATCTGCTACTTGTTCTAATTCTTCCTGTTCCAAACCGACCTCTTGGGCCATTTCCTGTGCTTCAGATAGAGAGAAACCCTTAGTGATGGAAATATGTCTGGATGTGACCTGTTCTGGATGGGTTCTGGCTAGTTTCTCGATGGAGACCCCCCCTCGAGCGCTAAGGATAGCCATTGGGGTGCCATTGTATCCATCCACGGTGACTCCCAAATAGAATTCCCGCTCTACTTCCACCTTTTGTGCCACCATTACCCGATGCACAGGAAAACCTTTTATTGGACGATCCATGATGCGATGGACAGATTCCCCTACCTGTTCCAGGGAGTTGGCAGTCTGAACCCCCCCGGCCAGACCTCGACCCCCGACTAGTATCTGAGCTTTGATAATAACAGGCAGTCCTATCAGCTGTGCTTTCTCCCGTGCCTCTTCGGGGCTGGTTGTTATGGCGTACTCGGGGGTAGCAATACCGTGTTGGTGAAACAGATCACTTCCTTCAAACTCATATAGACGCATAATCGTTAATAACCTATTTTCCCAAAATCATGTAATACACTTGCTTAAGCTTATTACTAAAATCGTAGTATGTCAAGTTTTGTAAGCCTTGCAATATTACGGAATAGGCACTATAATAGATGATAGCCTGGGTTTTTTGTAATTAATTACCCTTAGGCATTGTGTAAAACTATAATATGTTTGATACAGTTTCACGTTTCTTAAAATTTATAGGGGAGGTTAGTTAATTTGCCGATGAAATTAGATAAAATTGACCATAAACTAATATTAGATTTACAGAAAAATGGCCGACGCAGCTACATGCAATTAGCCAAAATGATAGGCGTTGCCGAAGGTACTATCAGGAATCGGCTGAGAAAGCTGATGTCGGCGGGAGTCATCAAAGTAACTGCCATTCCAGAGTTATCTAGTTTGGGTTATAGCTTTATAGGTATTATGGGAATGCAGATTCGTCTGGCAGACTTACGCCAGGTGGCAGAGCGGCTAAGCCAGAATCCACATGTGTGTTACGTTGCCAATGTTACTGGTGGATATGATCTCATCGTTATTGTCGTGACTAAATCGCCTGGGGAGTTTGCCTATTTTATGGAACAGGTGGTCTCCGCCATACCCAGCATTTTGAGGACTGAAACCTTCGTTACCCTGAAGAACTACAAGGGGAGTGGTGGAGGATTAGATACAACTCAGCTCATCAGTAACCTTGATATTCCCACGTCGTAAAGACATTAAAGTGTTACCTCATTATCGAGCTTACGCCACTGAACTGCAACTACCAGGGACGAAGCATGGGGGGTATCGTTTTTGCGAACTGGAAACTGCGCACCGTGGCTTAATGTGACCTGTGAATAATCTGGTGATTGCTATTTCAGTCAGCAATTAATAACACTATTGTCTATATTGGCAAACCTAGCCAGTCAAAGACACCAATCATCTTCAGCCCCATGTAAAACATGACTGCAATAAAAATCCACCGCAGCTGCTTTGCCGGAAGTTTGTGTGCTGTTGTAGCGCCCACCTGTGCCATGCCAACACTGGTGATTGTCAGTGCCAGCCATGACCAGATGTGGACATAGCCAATGTGAGGAGATGGAATGCCAGCAACCCCGATACCATTCACAATATAGCCGATGAGTCCCCCTAAACTGGTAAGAATCATCATAGCAGTGGAAGTGCCTACTGCCTGGTGCATCTTGAACTTGAGTGCTAATACCATTACTGGAATCATCAATACTCCACCACCAATACCAATAAGTCCGGTAATAATGCCCAATGGTAGTCCCCAGGCGACCCATAGCCAGGGATTATCTCTGGGTTCCTCGATAACCTCAGGTGGTTTGGCAGTTAGCATCCTGACGCCACCAGCAAGAATCGTTGCCCCGAAGATAACCTTAAGTATTGAGCCTGGCATATGAGTAGCGATAGTAGCTCCTCCGTAAGCCCCGATAAGTCCGCATCCTCCCAAAACTAGAGCTGCCTTCCACCATACTGCACCCTTGCGTTGATGTCCCCAGGCACCACTCATCGCTGTTGGTAGCACAACGAACAAATTGGTACCGAAAGCAACCCTGATAGCAATATCTGCTGGCAAACCCATAGCGGTGTAGACCCAGAATTGAACCGGAATCATAATAAAGCAACCACCCACTCCCAGTAAGCCACTGGCAAAGCCGACTACAATTCCGGTTGCCAGTAAGGCAATAATATGTGTTAGTTCCACTTTCCTCTCCTTTCTCTTGTACGATGACGCAAAACCTGGATTTCACGATTCAAGAGCTTTTTTTCTCCTGGTTGACCTTCGCTGGCCCTACTCTTAACACTTTTTTAAGGCGTTCCAGGTCAAGCGCCACTTGCTTACTATCACCGAGAGCATCTTTAACAGCCCTTATAAAAGTTGCGTGATACTTCTCTGCTTTCTGCACATCAATAAAGTGAACTGTCCAGAGTCCGTCTCTCCTTGATTTGACGAAACCAGCATTCTCAAGAATACCGAGGTTGCGTGAGGCGCGGGACTGCGATATATCCAGTGCTTGCATAATCTCGCAAACGCAGCACTCTTTCTCCATCAAGACTCGCAGTATTCTAATCCTGGTTTCATCTGAGAGAGCTTTTATTGCTCTAACTAAGTTATGCATCATGAAACCTTCAGTGGTATTATAAGTATATGTGCATATCCGCATATATAATACCGAATTTGGAGAGATACGTCAACCAACTGTGCTGGCTGACCACATAGGTCAAGGCTGAGCTATGGATTCCGGCAAGTTCCTTTTTCAATATAGCCTATGGAAGCAGGATAAACAAGGTATGGTTTCTGTCAATATAAAATAAGCCTGAAAGGAGGTATGACCTCTGGTTCGGGGGTGTGTATTCATGGCAAAGCAGATTGCATAGAATGCTGAACAAAGTGACGACTTGTTGGGTAGGAAATATGCTCTAAGGTTTCTTATTTAATGATCCTTTACCGGTTCACCCCCACATGCGTGGGGAATACGACAACAGCATAAGTTTTAGAGTTTGCTACTTCGGTTCACCCCCACATGCGTGGGGAATACTCCTTCCGTGTAGATATTTTACGCCATTGCACCGGTTCACCCCCACATGCGTGGGGAATACAGCTCCAGAGGCTACAGAGATGAGGAAGGTACTGGTTCACCCCCACATGCGTGGGGAATACGATAGTAATGGCTCATCCCTGACTTCCCATGCCGGTTCACCCCCACATGCGTGGGGAATACGTAATGTGCTATCCACAGTGATTTCAACGCTAACGGTTCACCCCCACATGCGTGGGGAATACACCATCAGCAACAACCTCACAAGGCATCCATTCGGTTCACCCCCACATGCGTGGGGAATACGTAAACTAATTTTCTGATCTAAAATTTTCTTTCGGTTCACCCCCACATGTGTGGGGAATACTTCTCAGCCAGTGCCAGCTTATTAGCGCATTCCGGTTCACCCCCACATGCGTGGGGAATACTACTGCAAAGCCAGAGGTTGCTCCTAGAACTACGGTTCACCCCCACATGCGTGGGGAATACTTTGCCTGTTATCGGATTAGGCTTTAGATAGGGGTTCACCCCCACATGCGTGGGGAATACGCGTTGAAATTCAATATGATTTTCTGCGCTTCCGGTTCACCCCCACATGCGTGGGGAATACCTGTCAGTATCACTTGACTTATGCGGGGTAAACGGTTCACCCCCACATGCGTGGGGAATACTAAGGCGAGATCAGGCTTGACAGATATTTTAAACGGTTCACCCCCACATGCGTGGGGAATACGGTTGATTGGCGGTGAGTATGGAGGCGCGACACGGTTCACCCCCACATGCGTGGGGAATACGCCCTCAATCCCTGCTTGTGCTTTAACTAAGGCGGTTCACCCCCACATGCGTGGGGAATACGATAGCCCCATGAACGGGCACATATCTACAACCGGTTCACCCCCACATGCGTGGGGAATACTCTGGAATTTTCTATGTAACTCTCTTTAACCTCCTTCCTGATCATGCATCTTCAGTATCAAAGCCTCTGAGGCGCTTCGTCTCCGGGGAAACGCGGATAAGAGATAATCCCTCAAAGTCCACAAATTCGCGGTTTCCCTTCCCGTACTGCCTGTAAGAAAACCCTTGTGGATTATTATCTGACCAGACTTGAAGTACTAACCCTTTCTCTTTCAACACCTTCAATGCTTTCTTCCACAGCTCGTCTCTCACCCGCGCACTTGGGTTGCCGAGAAATACCCCCGTCTTCGGTTCCAGCAGCCAGCGTGACAATGTGCCCCTCAAGCTCGTCGGTACTTTCTCCAATGTCATTACCAACATGTAGCACCTCCGCGATGTCTGGCAAAAGTCGTTCCATTAACTTGAACTTATGAAAAGTATTACGGCATTCCATGCGTACAGCTCGTTCCAGTTCGTTTGGAGCCTGTGCCGTTATCCGAAATGCCACGGGAATTGTAAGTGCTGCTTTATACAAGTCAGCGATATCATAGACAAAACTGAGCATTTTCCCCGTATGAATGAACCCCAGTGACGAGGAGTATCCGGCAGAGAGAATAGCAGCATGGCAAACGCCATAGAGGCAAGCATTTGCTGATGAAAGAGCGCGGTTTATGGGATCGGAATCGTTCCAGTTGTTCTGGTTATATTTTCGCCCCTTCCACTCCACTCCATACTTGGATGCTGCCTCCGCGTATGCTTTTCGTACCCTGAGGCCTTCCATTCCCCTGATGCTCTCAAGGCTCACGACCTCCGGTATGTTTTCCTCGAAGCGGAAACGATACATCTGCCATGCCACTCTGAGTCTAGAATCCTCATCGCTGACAAGCTTAGCCTGGTGGATGATGCGTTTTGCGCTGTAGGTGCCACCTATGCTCGCAGCATACAATCTTATGCCATCCTGTCCTGTCCATGCAAGCAGACAGTTATTTCGGGATAGTGATTTTACAGCTGCGTGGGTTATGGTTGATCCCGGTCCCAGCATTACTACAGCCAGCTGGTCTATGGGAATTGGAGTTACCTTTTCTCCCTGGTGAAATATCAGTCTATCTGAATCTACGTCCAGCCGTCCCATTTCCAGATAGAGGTAGCTCCATCGGTCTTGAAATGGAGGTAGTTCGTAGAGTGTTCTCATATCATCCTTTTCCCGGTGGGGCAATCGAAAGCAAGCCAAAGCCCAATCCCTTGCCACTCCCTATGCCGCACTTAAGAGTTTGGTGGAAAATAGAGGTATTGGTCACTTTTAAAATACCCTCGAAGCGTACAGATAACAGGCTGAGTTTGTGCGGCGAGCCTGCCTTATCGGTCATTTTGTCATTGACCAGGCCTTCGGGGATTGTGATGAGAGAGCTTATTTCAAATCCACCTTTCTCTCCTTTGCGCCTGAGCCAGGCAATTTGTTCTTCTTCCTGTAAGATGCCCAGCCGTTTCCCCTCCCTTTTTATAGTGGGATTGGCCCGCAGCCGGAAGTAGAGCATCTGTCCTACAGCTATGGTAGGGTTAAAGGATTTATGCTGTGGCTGTTCCGACAAAAAACTCCCGGAATCAGTAAGTGTGCTCCAGTTGGGTTCTTTCTGTGACTGTACCAGGACAGAAATGTTATTACCTTTGTGATCAATGTCCAGGCGAAACAGCACGCGACCAGGACCTCCTTCTTTCGCATTAGGGAATGCCTTTATGAGCGTGCGATGCAGTTCATAGGGACGAGTAGCCTCTGTCATCGCTTTTCGAGAACGCGGATTCAGTTTCAATAGCGAGAGATACATAACTCCTCCTGCTCAATGGGAACTTCTGATAGGGGAACAAACTTGGAGTGAACGTGTCTGGGAGCGAAGTGGCGCTCGGCAAATGATGAGACAGGTTGGTCAACTCGCACAGCTTCTCCTTCAGAGTCTTCTAAAACAAATCTCAGTTTTGTTTCCTCGTTATCTTCTTTCCTTGGACGTCGTGGATAGGACTTCAAGGCTTCAAATAGTCCTGTATTTTCTCTCAGACCATTACGTAGATGAGCTGGCTCTGCTAGAGGAAAAGCTTTTCGCCCAAGGAAGAGAGGCCAGCGTGGGTTCTTTAGAGCGGCGTCAATTTCCTGCAAGAGATGCCAATCTTCTCCCTCCAGCCCAACTAGGAAATCGGCGTCGGTAAGGTAATAGCGTGTGGATACTACAGCTTCCCCAAATTTGGGTTTAGCACCGCTTGCCTTGATAACATTGAGCGTGGTGTGGTAATCGCTAGCCATAACCCCCTCGTGATCCACGCGCACACCCATGCGCAGGGCAGCAAGATCTTCAACTGAGTCCAACCTGGATCTCCCAAGTGCAGCACATACAAGTCCAATAACACCGCTCTTGGCAGGCTCAAATCCAGTGTCTCGGATGGTGAAACGGCTCTGCGTGCCCCATGATTGCATAGGGCCAGCAAGCCTCAGGAGCAGGACATTCATATCCCCTCCTTGAACACTACGGCATCGGCAATTTTCTTTATCAGTTTCTCAAAGGAGGAGACCTGTTGGTCTTTGAGTGCTTCCAATTTAGCCTCCTCTACCAGGCAAATGGGGCGGCTCTTGACACCATTCTCTCCATAGACCTTTGCAAGCTTACCCCAGTAGCTGTCGATAGCTTCTATCGACGCCTGAACCAGGCCCTTGTCCTTGGTAGGTCTGATAGGCGTGGCGAAAGCATTGGCAAGCGACATAGGGGTACCATTCGCGCGAACCACAGCCAATATGGCATCCGGGGGGTTCTGAGCAGCCATAGAGTTCTGTTTGCCAGTGGGAATAGCTGCAACCGATGCACGCAGAAAAGCCTCAAGGGCCTTGAGTGCGAGTTCCTCATCCCCACCGAGATTCTCTTTCAATTGTTCTATATCCTCCAGGGAATAGCGGTAGAAACAGGAAGAATTGAAGCCGGTGACCCCCATCATGCCAGCACCGGTCTCAGCCTCCGCTTGCAGGTCATCAACAGCGGTATAGAAATCCATGTCCATCAATATCTTATTGGTGGAGATAGCGTGGGCAACCTGACAGGCGGCATGTATTGTGAAGTCCGGGTGTTCGGCCATCATGCGACCAAAGAGAGCAATGTCAGTAGCTTTAGAGCCTCTCTTGAAGTCCTTTGCCACCTCTTTGCAGGCCTCATCCATTTCCTTTCCCGTTTTAGCGGAAGCACTCAGTTTACTCCAATGACTGAGCAGAGTCTCTACCATCCTTTCAATCTCATCTTTACCCAGATACAACAATACTGCTGTTTTTTCCTTATTCAGTTTGCTTATGAGATTAGTTACAAAGGTGGGTACAATAGCTTGTATTTCCTCGGCTTTCTTGCCAGAGCTTGTTAATCTTTGTTCTAGTTGTTCAGTGAGTAACTTTGTCCGAACACCAACCTCCCCAACCGTTTCAGCGAAAACGTCAGCTTTGCGAATGGATCGCTTGATGCACTGGCTGGAGATACGAGCGCGGCGGTGGCCTCCAAACTCGCAGTCTTTGGGAGTGTTGGTGTCATCCCTGTTGAGGCATGAAGGGGCGAAGTTTTGAATTAAATGTAATTCGACTTTCATTCTGATTTCCTCCTTATGTTTTGTCTTTTGGTTAGGATGCTGCTTGAACTTTACTTTGCCAGAATTCTCTGGCCCACTGCTGCTGTACAAAGCGGTCCTCGTGATTCCAGGAAAGGATATCCTTGAGCAATCGATGCCAGTTAACTGGGATATCTTTAGATTTCAAGAGGCTGACTGCCTGTCGTAGGTGATTGGGCAAGTCGTCACGGTGGCAATTAAGTAATGCTACAAATCGTTTTTCTAGGCTTTCACTCGGGTCCTTCACCGCCGCGAATGCTGTGCCCATATTGCCTTCTCCTCCCGGCTCTGGGTGGAGAGCAAAGAGGGGGCCTACTATGTAACAAGCGTCCTCAGCCCACCTATTTTGGGGAACCCAGGGCAGGATTTCGGGATATGTCGCCGGCACAGTTCCCGGTGGATTTCCTAGACCACGGCGGAGTGCCGCCAGTGCTCCCCTGCTCCCTTGATCCCGTAATGCTTCCAAGTGTGCTATGAACTGGCCAATCCAGTCTTCATTTTTCGTCATAATTTTTCTCCTTTCATAATTTATTTATGCGAGTACACGCTTGAGCCCGCTACCAAGTTTCTGCCTTGCCTCAACGATAGACCTTAGCGTTCTTGCCGAACCATCAAGATCACGGGTAGCCTCTCCAAAGCAATCCCAGCAAGTATGGCGCAATGTGTCTGCCCAAGCGTCCAGAGCCTCATTGCGAGCGTTCGGCAGCTCCCTCAACAGGTAATAAAATTGTGTTTCCAAACGGGACCAGTATAGCCTTTCGGCACCAAGGTGATCTACCAGATTTGTAACTGCATCCTTATCAGGGTTACCTTCTGGAGCAAGCATGCCTCTGGCAAAACCCCGAATCGCATATCTGAGAACCTTCCTCACCTCCTCGCCTTCCTTCAGTGCTGTTTGCAAGTCCTCGACAAGCAACTCATCGGCAAAGTAAGCTAGAGGCAATGGCAGACGCTCGTGACGCCAGAAGTTGATATTGGGCTGGCCCGGATTGAGGTTTTGCCCATAGACATTAAGCTGAAATTGTCGTTTTTTGTTTAGCACTCCTTTCGCAATTAGCACATGCAACAGGTTAATCGAAAGAGCGGGGCGGAAATGTTCACTAGTTTGGTCAGCGGAGAAAGAAAACAAAACTGAACTATCTCGCCAAACTGCACGGTCCTTTCTTAGTTGCCAGACGAGGTTGCCTTTCTCTGGATTAACTCTGTAAGCTAACAGGGGATCACTCTTGAGGTTTTCAGTGACTGACCTACCCTGCGCATAATAGCATTCGCAGATACATGTGGCTCCAGAGGCATCATCAGATGGTATAAGACTAACAGCACGACTTTGAATTGTCATATAATCAAGATAACCTTTCGGAATTACGCCGTGTTCTGGATTCGGGTTTGCGTCTAACTCCCACCCCGGTTTACCGTAACCCGAAAACTCTTGGGGTATCATTGTGCCAGGTATTAGATTAAGCATGAGCGTTTGAAACAAATTATCACCATTGACTAGAATAACCGCACCACGCGACCATGGAGAATCCTTAGTATGTATAGTACTGCTTTTACCAGCGGTTGGCGCAAATGATTGATTGGTGATCAGCCACAACGCTGCAGTTTTCACCGGAAAACACGGACGGTTGTCGTCCGTACTGTGATCAAACAGAGTTGGGTTATTCTGGGCAGCGTATTCAAACGCTAGACGTTTAAGAGGCGTTTTCTTTTTCAGAACAAAGCCTTGAGATTGATAAAAGGGATGCTGTTTATCGAAGAGATCGAATCGACTGTACCACTTATCGAAATATTCTTGTAGGATGCTTCTATCAAAATGCCCGGTTTCCCACATGGTCTTCCATTCTTCAACAGAAGCAGGACCAAAATTGCAGTGAAGGATAGCTAGCAGCAGACGATGTAAGGCCGCGGTGACCAGTGGCGAAGGGTCGAAAATCTCCTCTATATCGTCGGCTTTTAATAACGTCTCAAGTATGCCAAGTTTGGAAGACGAACCGTCCCGCAGCATGCACGGTATCCACTCTTTATCCACTAGGTTGAAGCTGTAATGTGTCATTTCATTATTCTTCCTTCTTTTAATTTTCATTCCCTTCGATACACAATCCCAATTCCTTATCTAAATGTAATGAGTATCTATCTACCCTGGCAATGCCATTTTCGAACACCAGCAGACGATGATGGCGAAGAGAGGAGCATTCCCTCCAAGCTGGGGGCGACTGCTGGTCAATTAGCTTGAAAACCACCCTCTTGTCGGTGATGGTCAGCGAGCGGCGTAGGAAGCTTTTCATTAACTCGCCTTCCGGCTTCTGGTCAATATCTACCGGATTTTCCCCTTCACACAGAAGGATCCCCTTTGCCGATTTGCACAAACAGACAATTTGTACCGATGGTTCAACCAGTCTGGTAAGTGCTTGTAGGGAACGATGGATCTCCGGATTATCCTCCTCAAGTTCTTGGTTGAAACTGCTGAAGAATTCAAGGGGGTCTCTAGCATCGTGCTTAGGAACAAGGTTTACCTTGGCACTGAATACGTTGCTCTCCATTTCCTCTTTCATTTTCTCACTGGCGTCATGGACTGCATCCCCAAAGGCACGTGAGGGCCAGGGGCCTTCAGGATTGCCATATACCTTCTCTACGATGTCCTGAATATCATCTGGGAGGAAAATACTGGTACGGTCTTTTAGATGTAGATACGAAAGCAGGAGAAAATATTTGTCATATACAAAGGCAGATGCTCCAAATTTAGGTAGTCCATCTTTATCGGTGTCTGGCATGCGTATCCATAGCGTAGGCTGTGCCATAGGCGCAGGCCTTGGGTTAGCATGACGATGTCCCCGTCCTGCCCGCTGAATTACCAGGTCAGCTGGTGCCAAGTCGGTGATCATCAGGTCAAAATCCACGTCAAGGCTTTGTTCAATAATCTGGGTAGTCACCAATATAGCCCGCTCTGGCCGTTTGCCTCCCTTGCCAAAATTACGCAGAATAGCATTTTCCCTTTCCAGCCTCTCTTTGTATGGGTAACGGGCATGTAGGAGCATAAGCTCATCAGGATTGACTAGTCCCGATTGTTTAAGACCGCTATAGGTTTCCTGAGCACGCTTCACTGTATTACAGACGACGGCCACGCAACCCCCTTCCATAATGGCAAGACGTAGATTGTTGACCAGTGCCTCAAGATCATCCCTAATATTCTGGATATGTAATTCTATACGCCGGGTTGCCTTAAATTCATCCACTATTAGCTCTGATCCTGATACCCAAGTGATCCTTGGGTAGGTTGATGACATCAATTGTGCTGTATCTCCTCCATATTCATATGCCTCTACCAAAGCCTTACGTTTACTTGCTGGTAATGTAGCAGAGAGCAGAATTACCGATGAGCCAAGGGCACATAACCAGCTAATGAGTTCCTCTAGCAATGTTGACATGTACATATCATAGGCATGAACCTCATCGATGATTACCGTTTTTTGGCCAAGTCCAAAGAGACGCACAAAGAAATGCCTAGTTTGGAGAACAGAGAGGAGAACCTGGTCTATTGTGCCAACTCCAAAAGGTGCCAATAGCCCCCTTTTCTTGGGAAGAAACCATTCAGTGGCAATGACTCCAGTAAGACGAGCATCGTTATGTCCATTATCATTTACGCTTATATGCAGCCTAGAGAAATCCTCTGATAGCAGCGCTCCGCCGTGAATTAACTGGAGGTTGACAGCTAAACCTGTATACCTGGTTTCAAGAAATTCTTTTACCCTTCCGAACATCTGGTTGCTGGTGGATTGGGTAGGCAAAGCAAAGTATATGCCCCTCTGGCCAAGTAGAGATGTCCAAGAGTCAGCCAGATACATAGCGGCCTCGGTCTTACCTTCTCCCATCGGGGCCTCTATGATGACTAGTCCAGGTCTGTTGGCCAGCATTTTTGCTAATTCGCTGACTTTCACCTGGAGAGATCTAGGGTTATCGATAATTGTAGGAAAGAGCTGCTGCAAACTAGCTGTTTCTGTAGGCGGTTCCCACCCCCCCCAACCAATATTGCGAATAGCCTTTTCAGCTTGCTGCCGACTGTATGCGAGATGTTCATCTGATCCATGCTCTACTTCGAGTGGGAAGAATTCCTCGCTGGAGGCTATCCAGTCTGCAACAGACGTCAGTCCGGAAAGCATCACGTAGAAAGCAGTATCATTTACGTACTGAGGTGCTGGCAGGGAGGAAATGTTTAATAATCTAGCGAGTTGAACTGTAAAAGCCATTCGCGTGCTATCCCATTTGGAATCCCCCATTTGACGGCACTTTGGGTCATTGATACTGAAAGTGCCATGGTGGCCTCCGATGGCGAAACCGATAAACAGGAGCATGTCTCTAGGGAGATTGATTTCAGGCAAGGCACTTTTAACAAGATTGGGGAAAACATGCGCCGTTATTATGCCATGCGGTACATCTGTTACGTGGGGCTCAAATACAAACCCCCTAGATTCAAGTTGATATTTTGCTATTTCGCTCTTGCGCTGGAATACAGGGGATGCTTTGCCGATATCGTGAAGTCCCGCCCAAAAAGAAATCCAAGAACAGGTCTCTTCCTCTAAAAGACCAAGCTGCTTGGAAAGGAAACCTCTGGCGCAGGATTGCAAACAGCTTCGCAACATCTCCTGCGTGACCATAGCCACATCCAGCATATGGAAAAGCAAGGGGTAATATGCCTCAGGAGGTTTCCTCTTCCACTTAGCCCATAGCTGAAGCAACAGATCTGTTGCTGTCATTATTCTTATTATACAATGGCACAGAATGTTTAGTCCACAATGCGAATGGGGTCGGATGGCAATAGTGGACACGAAAGCTCTCACGATGCCACTACCAGTCCTGCAT
>JAGGZD010000108.1 GCA_021162245.1 Dehalococcoidia bacterium
CACATCTCCGAAACGCCCACTCTGCACTCGCAGTGCTGCATTCGCAGAGTATCGGAGGTATCTCTCACCTCAGTGCGGAGCTGGTAAATGTACTTCTTAATTGCGCTGGCATCAACATACTTTGCACTACCCCACACCTGCTGCTTTAGGGCTTTTTGTGTCACTATCCTTCCTTTGTTCCTTATTAGACAACAGAGAACCTTATATTCGGTAGGAGTGAGATGGAGTTTCTGATCGCCCAGGAAAACCTCCCTGGTAGAGAAGTTAATAGTAAGGGTCCCTGCAACTAATAGGGATTTTTCTTCTCCGGTGTAACGTATGCTAATGCGGCGTAGGACTGCTTTCACGCGAGCCAGCAAATCAAGCGGACTAAAAGGCTTGGTAATATAGTCATCAGCGCCCGTCTCCAACCCCCTTACCTTATCCACTTCTTCCTCTCTTACAGTCAGGATGATAACAGGCACCTCAGAGAAAAGGCGGATATGCTCCAGCACCTTAAATCCACTCATATCAGGAAGTTTGATATCCAAGATGACCATATCAGGAGATTCAATTTCCACCATCTCTATTCCCATAGCTCCCTTATCAGTGGAGATAAGGGTAGCCTCGGGCCATCGAAGCTTAAAGGTGAGGGAAAGGGTGTTTACTATCTCTGGACTATCTTCAATGAGCAGTATTTTCATGTTTTACCTTCCAGGGGCAAGGAGAACTTGAAACTGTTACCTTTGCTCCGGGTTTCCACCCAGATTTTTCCTCCGTGAAGCTCTATTAGACGCTTGCAGATAGAAAGTCCCAGTCCCAGTCCGGTGGTCCTCCCCTCCTTACTTTGGTAGTAAGGTTTGAAGATAAGTTTAGCTCTTTGAGGCTCAATAGGTGGAGCACAATCGCGCACCTCCATTATGAGGTGAGTGTGCGCTGGGTAAGCCTGAAAGTATATTTTGCTATGAGGAGGACTGAATTTGCTGGCGTTGGTTAGCAGGTTCAGGAAGATCTGAATTACTCGGTCTGGATCGGCTTCAACCCGGGGAAGGGAAGTAGGTAGCTCAAGATTCAGGGTTTGGTCTTTATTCTGTAGCACAGCAGTAACCTGGGTAGCAACATATTGGGCTAGCTGACAAATATCAACAGGCTGCAAGTGAAGGGCAAGCTCAGTGCTCTGGAGCTTGGCAGAGTCCAGCAGTTCTGAGAGCCTTCGGTTCAAATTATGGGTGGCAGTATCGAGATTCTCAGCTAGGGCATAAAGAGGAGAGGAATCGGATAGCTCTTCTCTCAGCAGTTCTGAGGAGGCGAGCATGGCAGTAAGAGGAGTCTTGATTTCGTGGATCAGGGCATTTATAAACTCTATCCTCTCCTTATCCTGTCTCTTAATTACCTCCTCTGCCCACTTGCGCTCGGTGATGTCCCTGGAGATCTCCAGCACAGCGGTGGGGTTCCCTCTATCGTCTTTTAACGCAACATGAGCTGTGCAATGGAACCATATTGTCTGTCCATCTTTTCCAATCACCTTGGTATCATGTTCATGAATTCCGCCGTCTTTGAAAGAGTCAAGGGTAGGACAAGATTCACAAGGTTCTTCTCTTCTATGATATGCCTTATAGCATTTTTTGCCTATAATATCTTCTCCAAAAATCTTCTTGGCGGTTTTATTTGCCCAGATAATATTTAAATCCTTATCCAGCATACTCATATGGTCAACGATGGAGCCTAACATAGCAGCGAGTTTTCCCTCACTCTCCCTCAGTGCCTCCTCCGCCCGCTTAAGCTCAGTGATGTCGGTTACTATCCCAAAGATGGCCATCTTCCCCTCATAGTCTATCAATCATGTAGTGAGTATTGCCTCAATTCTCTTACCATAATATATTTTTTCACAGGTATTTTTCTGTCCGGCGGTCACGAGATAATATGATGTCTTCTTCGATTTTTCCAGCGCCTGTTTTTGTCGCATTTATGCCATACAGGGTTGTTTTGAAAGATGAACATCGAACATCGAACGTCAAACGTCCAACATCGAATGAAAAAACAAATACCCAATACCGAACATTCAACGGCTATTTCTGTGCTCATGGATAAAGTCCTTTGGGGACTCCGCTGCCTGGGCTTCACCATTTTTCCCATTCAACATTCGATGTTGGACGTTCGATGTTCATTTTTTTTAGCCCATCCTAGGCAAAAATAACTCAGCGCTTATGGGGCAGAGCCCCTAATGTTTTTTATGCAACATATGATCTGCGGCGTAATACAAAAATGGCTGTCCCTGCCAAAAGCAATGAAAAGATGATCATGCCCCATTGTGTAAGGGTAGGAACCCCCACCTGAGGGTGCTCAGTAAAACTAAAAGATGCTACCTGGTCACTATCACGCAAAGAGGCAAAAAGCAAATTTGTAGTAGGGCTTGTTTTGATACTGGTAGGTGCTATTCCACCTGAAACAAAGGGAGAGCCACTAACAGCTTCTAGGCTGCCGTCAACATTAATTTGATACATGCTAATGTCATTGCCATTAAGATTCGAGACAAACAAGAAGTTGCCCGATTTACTTACGGCTACTCCATTGGGCCCATCGTCACATAGAAAAGGAGACCCGGCTATCTGTGATAACGTTCCATCGCCTGCTATATCAAAAACGGTCATCTTATCCGACCACATATGGCATACAAAGAGTAAAGTTCCTGCCGGGTTCATTGCTATCCTGCCAGGATATGTATCACCGGTCGAAAAAGGAGACCCGGCTATCTGTGATAACGTTCCATCGCCTGCTATATTAAAAACAGTTACATTATGACTATTATAGTTACTAACAAACAAATATGTACCAGCAGGATTTATAGAAACATCACAAGACCAACTGCCTCCTGTTGGAAATGGAGGACCAACAATTCCGAAGGGAGCTAACGAAAAGACATAAACCTTATTGTTTGTGCGTTCTGCAGCAAAGAGATATTTGTCGTCTGGAGATACTGCTAATCCTTCGAAGTATGGGGGAGGAGAGACCATGCAGATACCTACCTCTGAAAGTGAGCCATCAGCTGCAATGTCAAAAAACATGATACCATTAGAAGCCCCCACGGATAAAAGATTTCCAGCTCTATTAGTGGTGAGATAATAAGGGTTCGTCAGAGTGCAGGCGAATGGTGAACCAGATATTTCTGATAATGCCCCATTAGAGGAGATAGAGAAGACGCTTATTGTATTATCCGTATTGTTAGCTACAAAGTGAAATTTCCCATCCGGACTCACTGCTACGCCATCTGGTCTATCCCCTGTAGAAAAAGGGGAACCAGAAGCAGGGGTGAGTGTTTGAGCCATGGAATAGGTAGCGGTTACAACGATGAAGCAGATAGATATTCCCCCTATAACAAATAGGCCAAAATTACTTTTTTTAAGCATACTAAGCATAAAGTTACCTCCTTTACTTTCCTGCAGTATTGGTGACGGAAAATCGCTTTTTAAGCGATTTTATTCTATAAGGGCCAGAGTGTCAAAACTTATAGGGAATCGGCTGAACCAAAGCAAAGCGTCCTGAATGGCCGCAAACCGTGAAAATACTTTCAGCGAGCGGGTGGCGAATTTTCATAGGCTGGCTAAGCCGGTTTTCTCTTCCTGATAAACCATAAGGCAGAGGCAAAAAGCAAAATAGAGAATATAATCATTCCCCACTCACTAAGGGTTGGAATAGGGGGTTGGAAGGACCACTGGTGTCACATCAAATGAGTTGCTAGTCCCGGTCTTTGAATTATAAGTGGCAGTGATGGTTACATTTGTTTGGGCCTTGGTGATGATTACATCCCCAGTCCAAGTCCCTGATGAAAATGTAACAGAACCAGGGTTTATAGTCCCGGTAGTATCAGTTAAGTTAACATCCTGGTTAAAGGTGGTAACTATATTTTCATCTTCACTAGAATCCCTGGCAGTGATCTTAATACAGACATATCGAGGCATGAAATACACTGATAATTGTTAATTCTTTAATTGATTGAAGAATAATAATATTATGTTATTACAATTACTTATGATTCAGATATGTTTTTTTATACGCACTAAAATGTAAAGGTATTATATGAACCCTTTGCCATCTGAATAATATCGACAATAACCATTAAATATCTATAAATCAATAAGTTAACAAAATATTACGAAATAACAGTCCTCAATTAAAGCCTTTACATTTACAGTGGCTGAAGCTTACAGATCAAGATTAAATGTGCAAAAACACCATATATATTGATTGGTTGCGTTAATCATTGCAATATGAGTTAAATTGTGTCCTTGAAATCACTTGTTCGATATGTCTGTAATATTAAATGCAGTCCCTGCTGTCTGTGTGCTTATGATATCAAAGGTAAAGTGATGAACTTCTGCCGGGATTATCCCATCCTGTGTGACAGTGAAGGTCTTACCCGCAATGGTCATGGTGCCTGTTTTTTGGCTTGTGCTACTATTGGCCGAAACCGAATAATTCACTGTCCCGCTGCCGGTTCCACTGCTGCCTGAGGTAATAGTTATCCAGCTTTCATTTGTTACTGCGGTCCATGAGCAGCCATCTTGGGTCGAACCGCGCAGTTAAAAATTAGGTTAGGTGACATTTGACTTGCTTTGATCAATCTCATTCTCGAATTAATTCCTAAGAATTTTGAACAATAGCTCTTGCTTTCG
>JAGGZD010000094.1 GCA_021162245.1 Dehalococcoidia bacterium
CCTGGGCAGTGATTGCTCTACCGCTGCCCCTATCCCCGCTTTCCTGTACAGCTCTACCAATAATGCTGCTCCCGTCCATGGCGTTACTTCCTCCTCAAGCCCTCCAGTGAGTGTAACCCCTAATGTACTTCTCTTTTTCATGCCTTTCACCTTTTAGGTGATAATTTATCACATACGAATTAAGGTCTTCTAATACAAGATTAGACTGAACGAAAGGAATTTCAGACAATCCTGTTAATATTAGTGCTACGGATCAGGTCAAATGTGCTACACTATCTTACAGCTATCGAATCGAATGTTCTAATCGATATATGGATGCTAGGTAAAGGTATGCTTAGATTGGGAGATGACTACGGCAGACAAAATAGTAGCGGTTAGCGGTGGTTTCGATCCTGTTCACATCGGACATATCAGAATGTTCAGGGACGCGGCCAGGCTTGGAAAGCTGATCGTTATCCTGAATACGGATGATTTTCTCCTCAAGAAGAAAGGGTATGTGTTTATGCCACTGGATGAACGAAGAGAAATACTCGAGTCCATAAAGTATGTCGATAGAGTTGTGGTATCAATTGATAAGGATAATTCCGTCTGCAAAACATTAGCCATGCTGAAGCCAGATGTGTTCGCCAATGGTGGTGACAGGACAGGTAAGTCAGAGATACGCGAGGCCAAAATCTGTGAGCAATTGGGAATTGAGATGGCTTTTGGCGTTGGGGGGAACAAGGTTCAGTCCAGCTCGAAACTGACGTCTGGTCAAAGGAAAACCTCTGCCAACGACCTGTAGTGGTTGTGGGGCACTCCAGTTGTGAAATTTGATGGCGGGCTTTATGTCAGCAAGTGCTCCCTCTCGTTTTTCCTGTATTTATTATATCTCCTGCCTGCTGATTACTATCTGCACAATTCTCTCCGCTGTTCTGCCATCCCAGAGTCCAGGGCAACTGCCTTTCTTGCCTTTGCCATCCAGAATCTTAAGGGATTCCTCTATAATCTTTTGGGTGTCATTCCACACCAATATATTGCTTCCCTGGCTTACAGTTATTGGCCTTTCCGTGGTGTTACGCAAAGTGAGGCAGGGGATATCCAGAACCGTGGTTTCTTCTTGAATACCTCCAGAATCAGTCATGACAAACGTGGCATTCATCTCCAGATTGAGGAAGTCAATGTAACCTGTGGGGTCTATAACCTTAACGGCATCGCTGGCAAACGGGGGGCTATCCAGCAGCTCAAATTCTGTAAGTTTCTTCAGAGTGCGAGGATGGGCAGGGAATATTATGGGGATTTTCTGCGATACCTCTTTCAGCGCATTTACTATCTTAACTAAATTGTCTCTGCTATCCACATTGCTGGGGCGATGCAGGGTAAGTAATGTGTAAGGGGTGATGGTTGATGCGTGATGCGTGGTTAAGCCCAGTTTTTCCAGGATATCCGATTCTGAGGCTCTGGCTTTGTTGTGCAGTAAACTATCCACCATCACGTCTCCAACCAGGAAAATTTTCTCTTTAGCTATGCCTTCTCGTTTCAGGTTCTCATCCGCATCAGGAGAAGGAGTAAACAAATAATCAGAGACGATGTCAGTTACAATCCTGTTTATCTCCTCGGGCATTGTTCTATCAAAAGATCTGAGTCCTGCCTCGATATGAGCCGCAGGAATATGAACCTTCACCGCTGTCAACGCAGCAGCAATGGTGGAGTTTACATCACCTACCACTAGAACGAGATCAGGCTTTTCCTGAAAGAGAACCTTCTCAAATTCAATCATGACCTTGCCTGTTTGCTGGGCATGAGTTCCAGAGCCAATGTTGAGGTAAAAATCGGGCTCTGGGATCTTCAAATCCTGGAAAAAGACCTGCGACATTTCGTAGTCATAGTGCTGGCCTGTGTGGACAAGAAGATGCTCGATAGTGGGCTGAGGTGCGTGATGAGTGTTATGTTTCTTTATTGCCCGCAGCAACGGGGCAATCTTCATGAAGTTGGGTCTTGCGCCGACAACACTGACTATTTTCATTTGTTTATAAACTCCTGTAGCAGATTCCTTCACTCTCCGCTGTAGCGGGGTTGAAAGAGCCGCGTATGTCTATCAGGATAGGGTTGGAACTCATGATGCTTTTCATGTCGGCCAGTGTCATTTGCTTAAAGGTGTCGTGTACTACTGCAAGAATGATGCAGTCGATAGCTGGAGGCTGGAGGTTGGCAGTTGGCAGTTGAAAATCGTAAGGCTTGATGCCAAATTCGGCCTCTATGTTATTCAACAGCGGGTCGCAGCCAAATATGTTGACGCCATATTCCTTGAGGTTTTTGATGATTCCTTTTACAGGCGTTTCCCTGGTGTCTGACACATTTTCCTTGTAAGTCAAACCCATTATGAGCACAGTTGAGCCCTTTATCACCTTGCCTGCATCGTTCAGGGCTTTTATGGTCATTTCGGCTACATGCTTCGGCATAGAATCGTTTATTGCCCTGCCTGACAGTATAACCTGGGAGTGGTAGCCCATGTCACGAGCTTTATAAACAAGGTAGTACGGATCAACGGGAATACAGTGGCCTCCGACAAGCCCGGGGGAATATCTATGAAAATTCCACTTGGTGGCGGCGGCATCGAGGACATCGCTGGTATTTAGGCCCATTTTGTCAAAGATGAGAGAAAGCTCGTTCATCAGAGCAATATTCAGGTCTCTTTGGATGTTCTCTATTACCTTGGCGGCTTCGGCAGTCTTTATATTTCTGGCTCTAAAAATATTCGCAGTAATTTTCCCGTAAAGTTCAGCGACGAGTTCGGTGATTTTTTCGTCCATGCCGGCGACTACCTTCGTTATCTTCTCTGGAGTGTGCTCAGCGTCTCCGGGATTTATCCTCTCTGGGGAATATGCAATGCTGAATTCTGTCCCGCATTTAAGGCTGGATTCCTTTTCCAGTATTGGTTTGACTATTTCCTCGGTAACGCCAGGATAAACCGTGGATTCAAGAATGATCACACAGTCCTTTTTCATGTTCTGCCCGACGATCCCTGCAGCGTTTTTGACATATGAAAGGTCAGGGGCCTTAGATTTTGTTACCGGAGTGGGGACAGCTATGATTATGAAATCACCTTTGCCTATCTCTTTTGCATCGGCAGTGAAAATCAGATTAGTTTGCAGTTTGGAGTTGGGTGTTGAGAGTGTCTGGGTATATGGGTTGAGTACCGATTCTCGATTAGCATGCTGAAGATTCTTTAGTTGCTTTACTTTTTGGGCATTGGTGTCAAATCCAATTACCTTCAGGCTTCTTGAAAAAGCCTCTGCCAGGGGCAATCCCACGTATCCCAGCCCAACAATACACACTACAGGGTTGGTTAGCCGATAGGCATCAATCTGATAGTTCACCAGTTAGTTCCTTTTGCGTATTTTGAAAAGCCTATGAGAATACACACAGTTATCATCTCCAGTGCGATATGCAGTAACTGAATGAATTCTTTATTGGTCTGTATTACATATCCTTCAGCAATATTTTTCATTATGTTCTATTCCCATCCCTGGCTATTCGGCTATCCGCTGCAGACTGTTGATAGTTTCTCTTAGGCCTTCTTTCAGACTGTATCTCGGGTTGTAGCCAAATGTCCTGGCACGGGAGATATCCGCAAGGCTGTGTTTCACATCGCCTGCCCTCGGTTCTTCATGAGTTGGCACGACGTTGTTGCCTGCAAATCCAATAATAATTTCAGCTAACTGGTTTATGCTGGTTCTCTCTCCTTTGCCAATATTAAAAACGCCGCTAGTTTCAGTTTCTGCCGCCATAATGTTTGCTCCCACTACGTCCCTGACAAATGTGAAATCCCTGCTCTGCTCGCCGTCTCCAAAAATAGCAGGGGATTTGCCCTGAGAAATACTGGCTACGAACCTGGGAATTACCGCTGCGTACTGAGAATTCGGGTCCTGTCCCGGGCCATAAACATTGAAGTATCTCAGACAGGCAGTAGAAAGTCCGTAAATCTCTTGAAAAACCTGGCAGTAATATTCCCCTGCGACTTTGCTTACAGCATATGGAGATTGGGGATTGGGTGGCATGTCTTCCCTTTTGGGCAGGGTTGGAGTATCTCCGTACACAGAGGACGACGAGGCATAAACCACTTTCTTGATGCCATTATCTCTCGCTGCCAGAAGCACATTTAAGGTTCCAGTCAGGTTTACCTCATGAGACACCAGTGGGTTCTTTACACTTCGAGGAACGCTAGGGAGAGCCGCCTGGTGGAATATAAAATCCGCTCCAGCAAAGACTTCCTGCAACAAATACAAATCGGCAATGCTGCCCCTTATAAAATCCGCCTTGCTACTGTCTGTTGAGTCAAGCAGAGCAGCGATGTTTTCTCGTTTCCCAGTAGAGAGATCATCGAGGATAGTTACATGATAGCCCCGCCTCACTAATTCATTGGCCAGGTGTGAACCTATGAATCCTGCACCACCTGTGACTACTGCTCTTTTGTGTGTAACCATTTCTGTTAATAACCAGCAAATGCTGCTATCGATAAACTGAATCTTACACAATTGAACAGTTTGTTACAATACGCGCAAATCGAGCATAGAACTGGCAGGAGGAGTTTATCCCAGTGCTAAACATGGAGCTAATGCTGCCTGGGTGAGGCTGCAGGTATTAACCCATAACCTGCTTCAG
>JAGGZD010000084.1 GCA_021162245.1 Dehalococcoidia bacterium
ACTACCAGTTTCACCGCTTCCTGGCAGAATTCCCGGGTGTACCTTCCTTGTGGGATACCTTTCAATTTGACACCTCCATCTGTCTATTTTACCCAACTTTGGTGTCCATTAAATCCATCCTACCTCAATTCCTATCGTTCATGATCAGTTGCATGGCCCAATCGTAAACGAGTTGCCTCTCCTCTTAGGCTCATCTTGTATTGGAAGAGACTTAACATTTTCTCATACCTCCTCTCTGTGATATAGTTAGCAACTCTGGCTAAAAGCCATCAGGTTGTTGAATTATGGAAGCAAATTATCCAGATCACTGGCAAGTTTTACCCACAGCACCCCACGAGTATCTGAGCGCTGCTCATCTTCATCCTCTAATTGCCCAGCTGCTTTACAATCGCGGTGTCCATATTGGCGAAATCGAACCATTTCTGGCTGCCGACCACCGCCTTTCAGGCAATCCATTCCTGCTCGATGATATGTCACAAGCTGTGAACAGGATATACAAGGCTATACTTGACAGAGAAAAGATAGCTATCTACGGTGACTTCGATGTTGATGGCATCACTTCCACAGCTTCCCTTGCAGAGGGCCTATCATGGCTTGGGGGCAAAGTTACTCTCTATCTACCCGATCGCCTTAAGGAGGGACATGGATTAAGGCTACAAGCCATAGAGGAACTCCATAACCAGGGAGTCAGCTTAATTATCACTGTTGATTGTGGAATCACAAGTCTCAAGGAAGCAAATCGAGCCCATGAAATAGGGATAGATATGATTATTACTGACCACCACATGCCGCTAGAAACACTGCCTCAAGCCGTAGCTGTAATTGACCCGAAACGAAAAGACTCCAGATACCCTTTCCTCGATTTGGCAGGAGTGGGCGTAGCTTTTAAGCTTTTACAAGCACTGTTCCACAAGGATAGCAGAAAACAATCTCTCACGGGATTGCTAGATTTAGTAGCTTTGGGCACTGTTGCTGACGTTGTTCCACTCATCGGTGAAAACCGCTATCTGGTAAAGGAAGGCTTAAAAGTGCTTAATAACACTCCTCGTGTCGGGCTCCAGGAAATGGTCAGGCTGACAAGATTAGAGATGGGTAAACTCGACGCCGAAAGTATCTCATGGGTGTTAGGGCCTCGCCTCAATACAGCCAGTAGAATGGGTCATGCCTCCACCAGCTATAGTTTAATAACCACAGGCTCACTAGATGAAGCTCAGCAATTAGCAACGAAGTTAGAAGAAAAAAACGCCAAACGTCAAAGATTGACCACAGAAACACTCAATAAAGCAAAGGGGAAACTAGCCACAAAGATGAACCTTCCATTGCTAATAGAAGATGATGAAAATTACCCCGCCGGAGTTATAGGACTTGTTGCTGGCAAGCTAGTACATGAGTTTTGCAAGCCTGCTATTGTAATCACTTTGGGCTCCGAGCTATGCCGAGGTAGTGCACGAAGCATACCTGAATTCAATCTCGCTGCTGCATTGGAACAGTGCCAGGATTTACTTACTTCCTTTGGCGGCCACCCCACAGCCGCTGGTTTCGTAGTAGAGCGTCAAAACATAGGCAAACTAAAAGAAAAACTTATGAATCTAGCAACAAATCAATTATCCTCTTTGGATTTACGACCTAAATTGCGCATCGACGCTGAAGTGTCTTTATCTGATTTGGCTGGTGATATTTTCAGCCTGCTGCAGAAATTGGAACCCTTCGGGCAAACAAATCCACCACCCACCTTTCTCACTCGCCAAAGTAAAGTACTGGAACACCGCTATTTCGGAAACCAGAGCAAATACCTCGAGCTAAAACTTAAACAAGGAAATGCAATCTGGAGAGCCGTTAGTTTCGATCCACAAAAGGCAGAAGGGGAAATTCCTTCTTACATAGACATCGTGTATGAAATCAAGAGCAGTTTCTGGAACGGGGAAGAGGTGATGAGGCTCAACCTTCTCGATTTCACCTCATCTCCATAAGTACACAAATTACAAACTTTTAGGATTTCGTATTTAGTGCCGCTAATTACTTCTATGCAGCCCTGCGTATTCTACGGATAAACAAAGGCAAACACACTGCCAGTATCACCAAACTAATTATTTGCCCCTGGTGAAGGCCAAATAGAAATGGTTCATTCACGCGGAGGAACCTTAAACTAAAATCACCAGTAGCATACAGGCAAAGATAAAGCATGAAAAGTGAACCCTGCGTTTTGAGCCGCCAGCGCAGTCGCCATAACACAACAAAAACTACCAAATTCCATAATAGAAAATAAAGCTGCGTTGGATGTAAAGGAATCCCCCGAAGTCCACAAGCACTCATAGGATTAGTATAGATAACTGCCCAGGGCAGAGAAGTAGGTTTCCCATAACAGCAACCATTTATAGTGCAGCCAATTCTGCCTATAGCCTGAGCCACAGGCGCTCCTACAGCAACGGTATCATACACCACAGCTAAGTCCTGTAAGGGGATTTTCTTCACCTTCATATAAGCCCACACTGCTATAAGGGCACCAATAATAGCCCCATAGAGACTGAAGGCGGGGTAGCCGATAAAATTAAAAATGCTCCCAGGGTGAGCTATATAATAGTCCCATTGAACAACAATCACCCTGGCTCCAATAAAACCACCAATGATGCCCCAGAGGAAGAAGCTATAAACAGTATCCTGCGAAACGCCTAACCTTTTCGCCTCCCGCAAAGTGATAGCAAGCAATGTCAAGACCGCAAGGGCCACCATAATTCCATACCACATTACCCCGATGGAACCGATAGAGAAGGCAACCGGGTTTATATCAATAGTAATCAATCGCTCTCACCTCTTGCACCATACATAGTAGCATAAGTATAACTCTCTTTTAGCTTGCGGGTCTCTTATTAGCCAGGATATGTTGGCTTAAGATGGAGTTTTATCCTTCCCTGCAAGGAGAAGAGGATATACTATATCGCTGGTACAGCACGGAACCCAAACTGCCAGAAACAAGAACAAGAAGATAAATGGAAGCAACGGAACCCAATCAGCTATCCCGAATGCTGTAAAGTAGAATAACGATGCCCATGTGCTTAACAACACATGCCCGAAGTGAGGCATCCTGGTTACAGGCTTCCGATAGCAAATAGCGACACCAGCTAACGCCATGAGATTAATCCACCATTTCTCGATAAAAGGTACATGAAATTCTATTGGAATGTGGAGTAGGCCCCCCCCAAAATAAGGAATTACTACGTCGCTTAGAGTGGCAATCCCAATCGAGCCAGTCCAGCCAATCAAAAGCGCTTGCCATAACTTGCACTTCTTATATCTGGCATACATTGCCGTAGTTGCAAGAGCACTTAATAGAACATGGACTGGATGCAGGCTATAAAAAGCGATACAGGAAGCTCGAGATGGAACATTGCCATAAACTATTATCGCCATGATTACGATGCCACTAACCGCTCCTAACGATGTGTACGGCGCGTGCACTCTTAATTCTTTTACTATCCGTCTGAGCATTTTCCTTACTGTTTTTTAGAACAATCAGAGCAAATTCCTAAGGATTCAGAAAGATGATATTCCGTATGGAAACCAGAATTCTGAGCAAGCTTTTTTTCATGCTGGCATAATTCATCATCAGCAAATTCCTGAAGAGTTCCGCAACAACGGCAAATCAAAAACCGATGGCATCCCTCCTTTTTATCCAGAACGCATTTCACAAATCCGCCAGCAGATAATACCTTGTGAGCCAGATTAAGGCGGCAAAACAAATGCAGTATACGATAGATAGTGACATGATTCAGATATTTGCCCCGCTGGCGCAGAATCCTCTGTATATCATAAGGTGAAAGTGATTTTTGTGCCTCTTCAAGAACCCCCAACACTTGTCTTCGAGGCTTGGTCACTTTATATCCCTGAGTTTGCAAAACCCGAATTGAGTCCTGAATCACAGGTGCTATCATAGCAAGAAAGATTGCTAATTGCAACAATATTACAATTAACCTTAATCTGTGAGTGATAGATATATAGCAAAGCTAAGGGGGTATGTGATAAATTGTCACCTAAAAGGTGAAAGGCATGAAAAAGAGAAGTACATTAGGGGTTACACTCACTGGAGGACTTGAGGAGGAAGTAACGCCATGGGCGGGAGCAGCATTATTGGTAGAGCTGTACAGGAAAGCGGGGGTAGGGGCAGCGGTGGAGCAATCACTGCCCAGGAAGAGATC
>JAGGZD010000100.1 GCA_021162245.1 Dehalococcoidia bacterium
ATTCATGACTAATGCTCCTCCTTCCATTTAGACACCTCCTTGCAAGATGCCTATTTTCTACTATTTTTCTCCGAAAGAGGACATTTCTATCGAGCTATCTGGAGGACATTATCATAGAGTTTCAACATAATTGTACGGTTAGCAGGGCAACGTCCCTGTTTAACTCTAAACCTTATTATTTTTCCTTGAGTGAGAAGCTTATTCTATAGATACTTCAGATACTTCTCTAGACACTTCTCTTGAGATCATCTCATCGAATTTTACAGGACCGTTCATGTTAGCCATCACACCAAGAAATTTCACAGGGTCAAGACATTCGGCACAAATTACTCCTCTTTTGGTATTGCCCGCCATGCACATTTTTGCTCCTACAACTGCAGGTAAAGCAACACCCAGCACGGTGGCTCCAAATTTTCTATATAGTTCCAACCTTTCCTGGCTTGCAATCCCATCTTAATAAAAGCGCTCGCCAGTGTACCGACAGGATATTTGAAATCACAATATTTAATACCTTTGCCTATGACGTGTGGCAGACTTATTTGTTCCTGATGTTGATGGTAAACAATTGGGGCAGTGCCAGCGGGATCAGGGAAAGTGTAATTTTCAAATTTGGCAAAGATAGGGTATTTCCTATACTCTCCATCTTCAAATATCGTGGGTTCGATTGCATAGTCCCAAAGTGCTTTGAAAGGAGACCATGTTGGCTCCCGGTTGCTAACTATCTCTTCGCAATGACAGGTGCTACCTGGCAACCATCTGTACACCTGGTCATAACGAGAATCTTAATATGTTAAAATCTAATGTGATGATGCAGGACATTGATTTGCAATAGAAGACAATTTGACAAATTCTGGATTGGTCTCTTTGGCACCGGCGTATTTTATGCGAGATAAACAAGGGGATACGCAACAGATGAATATTATAGTCGTAGGCGCTGGTTATGTTGGTTTAACAACTGCCTGCTGCCTGGCAAATTCAAAGCACAGGGTAACCTGTGTAGAAACTAATAAAGCGAAGCTAAAGCTCCTGGAGCAAGGCTTGTCTCCTATTCGTGAAAATGGAATCAACCGTCTGCTCAAACAAGGCCTTGCTTCAGACGGGCTATCCTTTGCTCCATCCTTACCCAAACCACTTCAAGTTGATATAGCCATGATAACCGTGGGCACGCCTTCACTGCCCAATGGTGCTGCTGCCCTCTCTTATGTTTATTATGCTGCTCAGGAGCTACGAAACGCTACCGAGCAAGACTTAATTTTGGCCATAAAGAGCACCGTACCGCCAGGCACCGGAGCCAGGTTAATAAAGCGTTACTTTGAAAACACCCCCATCACTTATGTTTCAAACCCCGAATTCCTGCGCGAAGGGCAAGCTATCTGGGATTGGTATCATCCAAGTCGCATTGTTATTGGAGCTGAGGATAAGCAGACAGCCGATAAAATTCGCCAACTCTACTTTGACATTGATGCCCCAGTGGTACTCACTGACATTACCAGCGCTGAAACAATAAAGTATGCCTCCAATGCTTTTCTGGTAACCAAAATCTCCTTTATAAATGAAATTGCTAATCTCTGTGAAGCTGTAGATGCCAACATCGATGGTGTCACTAAGGGCATAGGGCTGGACCCGCGCATTGGACCTGACTTCCTCCACGCTGGGCTTGGTTATGGCGGCTCCTGTTTCCCCAAGGATGCCCGTGCTCTTGATTCTTCTGCCCTTAACAAGGGCTATGACTTTAGGTTGCTGAAGGCAACTATTGAGGCAAACACCAGGCAGCGAATTATGGCAATCCACAAGCTCAAACAGGCATTAGGTGATCTGGCAGGGAAGGAAATTGCCTTACTTGGCTTAGCTTTCAAACCCGATACCGACGATATCAGGGAAGCTCCCTTTCTGGATATTATTCATTTACTTTACGAAGAAGGTGTTAAGCTACGAATTTATGACCCCAAAGCAATGGAAAATGCCAGGCCTCTCTTACCTACGGACATAACTTTTGCCCCAGATCTGCATTCCGCTACCACAGGTGCCAATGCCGTAGTTCTGGTAACAGAATGGCAGGAATTCATCCAGGCCGATTGGCAAAGCATCAAAGAACAGATGCAAGAACCTTATGTCATCTTGGATGGCCGCAATGCCTTAGCTCAAAATAAACTTATAGGTTTGGGGTTCAGGTATATAGGAATTGGAAGAAGGGTGCAAACATAGTTTTACCCTAAAAAATATCCACCAAGCAATGTCAAACGAAGAATCATATCTTGGCATTTCCCTGAGAAAGGTAGCCAAGGGAGCAGGAATAGCTTTCGCTGGCACCTTCATCGGATTGGCTCTTGCCTATTTCTCCAGGATGGTAATCGCCAGATGGCTGGGGGCTTCAGACTATGGATTGATTTGTCTTGGCTTTGCTGCTATGACAATCGGGACAGGCCTTTCTCTGGTTGGATTGCCAACAGCAGTACAAAGGTATGTTTCCTTTTACAAGGGGAGAGAAGATGCTGCAAGGATAAAGGGAGCCATAATTGGAGCACTAGAAATAAGCTTTCCTCTAAGCGTAATTTTCGCCCTCCTCCTCTTCTTCGGTGCTGATTGGTTATCTATCCATATTTTCCATGAACCAAATTTAACGCATGTTTTACGCATTTTCTCCCTAGGAATCCCCTTTTCGGCTTTAGTCAACAATTTCGTCTCCGCCACGGTCGGCTTCCAGGATTTACGATACCGCGTTTATGTAAATGAGTTATTTCAGAACATCTTCAAATTAATAGTCATCGTTGTCCTTCTCACCTCAGGTTTTGAAGTTATTGGAGCCGCCTGGGGCTGGGTTCTCGCCGTCATTGGCATGCCATTTCTGGCTTTTTACTTCCTTCAAAAAAAGGTGTTCCCTATTTTCAATACAAAGACAAAAGCAATTCCTATGAAAGGAGAACTTCTTTCTTTTTCCTGGCCGCTCATTTTTACCACCTTTGCCGGCTTGATTATGGGTTATATGGACACCTTGATGTTGGGATACTTCTCCACTGCATACAGCGTGGGCATATACAATGCTGTGTTGCCCACCGCAGGAGTATTACGAACGGGAGGTGGAGCGTTCGGCCTTATTTTTATGCCTGTTGCCTCTGAACTCTACGCCAGAAATAAAGAACAGAACTTAAAAGACATTTACACTACAGTAACAAAATGGATTCTCTGTATTACTTTGCCTGCATTTCTTCTCATGGCACTGTTTTCAGATTGGATTATGAAAATACTATTTGGCCCTGAGTTCGTTGTCGGTGCTCAAGCGCTAAGCATTTTAGCCTTTAGTTTCTTTATCTCCTCTCTATTTGGCCTTTCAGGGTCACTTCTTCAGGCTTACGGCAGGACAAAGATTATTATGGTGTGTAGCTTTGCTGCAGCTGGTGCTAATTTTATCTTAAATCTCTTACTCATACCCATCTATGGCGTAAAAGGAGCTGCGATTGCAACCGGTATTTCGGTTCTCATTGGAGGGCTTCTACGATTTCTTTTTGCCCTCCGAATTGTAAAGATGCAGCCCTTTAGAAAAAACTACCATAAGTTTGTTATTGCATCCTTACTAGCTGTTTTCATTGTCTATGCCGTAACCAAATACGTCGTCGGAATTTCCATACCTTCTTTGATTGGAATGCTTTTTATTTTCCTCGCCCTTTACTTCCTCCTGCTTTTGCTCTTCAAATCGTTCGAGCAGGAGGATTTGATGATAATGAGGGCCATTGACCAGCGACTGGGAATAAAATCAAGGTGGATAAGAAGAATCGTTCAGCGATTTTTGTGATGTCTAAATACGCAAAAACACCCATGTTATACTCTCTATTGGATTTAATTTTGCGATACTAGTTGATTATCATAAAGGCGCTAGGAAATATGAAAATCTTAATGCTGCTTTCAAACCCTTTTATGGTTGACCCTCGTGTTGACAAGGAGGCGAAAACATTGGTGGATGAAGGAAATGAAGTTGCTGTTGTCGTATGGGATCGCAGAGGAGAGTATGGACAGGAAGACATTATAGATGGGGTAAGAATAGTCAGAATTTGTAACACTGGCTTAATGAAAGTGATGCCTAACGACTTGTTTCGTAATCCTATCTGGTGGAGAGCGGCATATAAAAAAGGATTGGAATTGTATAAGGGTGGCTTCGATTTCGATATTGTGCATTGCCATGATTTGGATACTCTTCAATCAGGAGTCTGGTTGAAGAAGAAAACCGGTTGCAAACTGGTTTACGATGCCCATGAAATCTTCGGATATATGATAGAGGGGAATGTTCCCTGGATTGTGTCGAAGCAGGCATTCAGAATGGAGAAGAGATTGCTGAATTGGGCTGACCATATCGTAACTGTGAACAAAGCATTCCAGGCATATTTTGCCTCGCTGACAGGTAAACCCATTACCCTTGTCATGAATTGCAAAGAGCTTATCTATAACGAATATACACCACCCGATAATGATATATTTACCCTCATCTATATTGGCCTTATGACCAAAGGTAGATTTTTCCCGGAGATCATAAATTTAGTGGGTGGAGTTAAGGGCGTAAGGCTCATAATTGGCGGTAAGAAAGAAGGCATTTATTCTGAGGTTGAGAGAGTTTGTGAGAAATATCAAAATGTAGAATTCCTTGGTACTATACCTTCCAGTGAAATTCTGCCACAAACCCATATGGCTGATGCTACATTTGTCCTGATTGACCCCAGTAATAGCAACAGTCGTACAACTGTTTTTAATAAGCAATTCGAAGCCATGGTTTGTGGCAGACCAATTATCCTAACAGAGGACACTTACGCTGGCAGGATGACAGGGAAATTGGGTTGTGGATTAACGATTGCGCATAATGAGGCTTCTGTTCGGAAAGCAATCGAGAAATTGCGGGATAACCCTTCCCTGTGTGAAGAACTGGGAAGGAATGCGTTCAGGGCAGCGAAGGAGAGATACAATTGGGAAGTGGAGAAAGGGAATCTTCTGAAGGTGTATGAAAAGATAAAATGAACATTGATAATGAAGCAATAGCCGAATATCTAACCATTGGTTATACACTGGATTGGAAGACATTCGAGGAAGGGAAGAAATACAAACCAAGGAATATGAAATTCCCAAAACTGAAGACACGGCCCGACGTAACCATCGCTGATGTCAAAAGGGAATTGAAAAACTATTTTATGAAATTCGCTGGCAAGAAAGTTGCGGTAATGCTCAGTGGCGGCAAGGACAGCAGGCTTGTGGTAGAGATGTGCAATTCTCTGGGTTTAGACGCCACGGCTATAACTATTGGTTACAGGAGAGACTCGAGGGAAAACATCATCGCAGAGAAAGTCAGTTCGGCATTGGGCATACCACATATGTTTTTGGAATTGAAGCCAGAAATCTACTCAGAGCAAAATCTGAGGCAAAGCATTCTATTTTGTGAAGCTGATCCAACTTCCCTACCTTTCCTAACTCATTACTATTACAGAGACACACTCTCCAACTTTGATGTTGTCTTTGAAGGGCATTATCTAACCACATCTTTACGTGAAGACAGATTCTATCAACCGAAAGATAATATGAAGAGATTGCTTCGAGCTATTACTTTTGACAGTATTATAAAAGAAGCAGCCAGGGAGAAGGTAAAACAACGGCTAATACTGCAAAATGAGAATGAAATGCTCAATGAAATGTGCTTGCAAGAATTTAAAGATGCTCTGTTCAAGAAATTTGATATTACCAAAAATCTATTCAACCTGGAATGGCCAAACAATGATGAAAATGTACTAAACGCAATCTGGTCTTTACCCGACAAGGGAACAGTGAAAGCAATCTTGAAGAAGTATGATTATGGGACCAGACGCTTGCCATGCACCAGGAGCCCTTTCCCACTTTATTTTCCATGGATAATCCACTATGGATATAAATACCTGAAGAATTTAACTGGAGGAGTGAGAGGCGGATTGATAAGCAATGCTGATATGGGGCCATGGTGCGGTTATGAGAAAATCCACATGAATATAGTAAAGAACCTGGCAGGGAAATTATCCCTACCAGATTCCCTGGGGTTAGAGTTTCTTGACAATAGTGTGGTTAAAAGGAAAATCGAAAGAATATCCCAGAGAAGAGACTACGCTAGTAGCATTGAGAGGTTAGTAAGAGTAAAGATATGGCTTGAGGAGGCGAGGTGAACATTGACAATGAAGCGATAGCCGAATATCTAACCATTGGTTATACACTGGATTGGAAGACATTCGAGGAAGGGAAGAAATACAAACCAAGGAATATGAAATTTCCAAAATTGAAAACACGTCGTGATGTAACCATTTCTGATATCAAAAAAGAATTAGAAAACTATTTTGTGAAATTCGCTGGCAAGAAAGTTGCGGTAATGCTCAGTGGCGGCAAAGATAGCAGGCTTATCGTAGAAATGTGTAATTATCTGGGTTTAGACACCACGGCCATAACTACCGGCTACAAAAGGGACTCCAGGGAAAACATCATCGCAGAGAAAGTTAGCTCGGCACTAAGAGTACCGCATATGTTTTTGGAATTGAAACCAGAAATCTACTCGGAAGAAAATCTGAGGCAAGGCATCCTGTTTTGCAAATCCGACCCAGCTTCTTCACCTTCTCCTGCTCTTTATTATTACAGGGATATACTTTCCAAATTTGACGTTGTCTTTACAGGAGAATATCTAGCTTTTTCCCTTCGTGAAGATAGATTCTACCAACCGCAAGACAATATCAAGAGATTGCTTCGAGCTACCACCTTTGACAGTATTGTAAAAGAAGGAGCCAGGGAGAAGGTAAAGCAGCGATTAATACTACAAAATGTGGATAGCACACTCAATGAAATATGCCTGCAAATAATTAAAGATGATCGTTTCAAAAGGTTCGATGTTACCAAAGAACTATTTAACATGGAATGCCCTGCGGTTGATGAAAATGTATTAAATACTAGGTGGTCTTTGCCTGAAAAAGAAATAGGCAAAAGAATCCTCAAGAAATATGAAACCTGCAGCTTGCCCTGTACCAGAAGCCCTTTTCCGCTATACTTTCCATGGATAGCCCACTATGGATATAAGTATCTTAAAAACATCGTAGGAGGAGTGAGAGGCGGATTGATAAGCAATGCTGATATGGGGCCATGGTGCGGTTATGAGAAAATCCACATGAACATAGTAAGGAATCTGGCAGAGAAATTATCCCTATCAAATTCCCTGGATTTAGACTTTCTTGACAGTAGTGTGGTAAAAAGAAAAATTAAAGAAATAGACAGGAGAAGGGACTACGCCAGTAGCATTGAGAGGTTAGTAGAAGTAAAGATATGGCTTGAGGAGGCGAGGTGAAAATCTGTATATTCGGATTGGGCAGAATAGGTCTTCCCATTTCCTTAATTTGTGTGGATAGCGGCTATGAAGTTGTGGGTATAGACATAAATGCAGACCTGGTAAACAATCTCCGAGAAGGAAAGATCACCTTTTCTGAACCAGGCACTGAGACATTATTAGACAGACATCTAAACAAGAGTTTCTATCCCAAGCATGCCAGTGAAGGGATAAGCTCTGACTTGAGAGAGGCAGGCTACATCATGATAGCGGTGGGAACGGAATTTGCAAAATACCCCAGGGTGCCCAAGTTTTCAACCTTGTTTACAATCATCGGCAATCTAACCAAGGCAGGATTAAAGAGCAAAACGATTATTTTGAGAGTGACTCTTCCGATTGGAACAACAGATAAGGTTAAAAGGATGATTGAAGAAAAAACAGGGTTGAAGGAGGGCAAGGATTTTTGGCTTGCGTTCGTACCCGAACGCATTATGGAAGGCAAGGCTATTCAAGAAGAGAGAAGCCTACCCAAAATCGTTGGCTGCTACAGTGACGTTGGCTTCTCTAAAGTTGAGCAACTTCTACAGAAGATTGGAGGAGAGGTAATTAGAGTTTCTAGCCCACGAACAGCAGAATTTATTAAACTCATAGATAATTCCTGGAGGGATACCCGTTTTGCATTCGCAAATGAACTGGCATATTTAGCTGAAGCAAATAGCATAGATGTGGTAGAGGCGATAAACAAGGCTAACCATGGATATGGAAGAAATCAAATAGCTAGCCCCGGGCCGGTAAGTGGTTATTGTCTGGGGAAAGATCCCTATTTACTGGAGTTTGCCTTTGAGAGAATTGCCAAGGAAAGAGGCTTTAATTCTATCTGGTATTACGGGAGAAGAGCGAATGACTGGCTTTGTGAAAAGATTATTCAAGAAGTGGAAGGAAAGAGAGTTTTAATAGCTGGGTTATCTTTTAAGGAAGCTATAGACGATTTCCGAAATAGCCATGGAATTGAGATTGCAAGAATTCTAATTGACAAAGGCTATTCAGTGAGCGTATGTGACCCCTACTTAGACAAAAATTATTACACGAGACTCCCTAAGGATTTGGAGAGAAGAGTAGCGAAATTTGATTCTTTAGAAAGCGCTATTGAGGATGTTGATACCATAATTTTTACCACTCGCCACAGGGAATATCTGAATCTCGACCTGGGAAAACTCTTAAAAACCAAGAAGGAACCCATAAAAGTTATTGATCTTTGGAACATGTTTGGAAACAAATTGGATGACGAGTCCATTGTTTACAAAGGATTTGGAAGATGAAGCATGAAAAAGCGCCGAAAGTAAGCGTGATTATACCTACGTTTAGAAGACCAGATCTCCTAAAACGAGCGATCAAGAGTGTTTTAGAACAAACATTTCAGGATTTTGAGATAATAGTTGTGGATGATAATAATCCGGGCGAAATAGAAATTCAAACACATGAAATAGTCCGAGATTTTAACGATGAAAGGCTGAGATATGTCCCACACGAAATAAATAAGGGTAATGCCGCTGCTAGAAATACAGGTATTAATTTAGCGAAAGGAGAATATGTAGCGTTTTTGGACGATGATGACATTTTCCTTCCCCAAAAATTAAAGGAACATATAAATATTCTAGATGAATCCACCGAAGACGTTGTTTTAACTTACTCTCAGCACTATGGTCTAGATACAGGAAACAATTACAGGGTAATCAGCCCAACCAAGAATGAGAGGAAAAGCGGTTACATATATGAATACATGCTACGAAATTATTTCGAAAAAACACGCTATCCATCAATTTTGTTCCAGACTTGGGACGCATTAATCAAGAAGCAATTCATACAAGATATGCGTTTCGACGAAGGAGGAGTGGACGGTTTCTTGCTGCGGCTTGCCAGAAGAGGAAAGTTTATTTTTGTCGCTAAGGTCTTACACGTTCAATACCTGGAAGGAGAACGATTATCAAGTCCAACAACTTCACCAGGTAATCTAAGCGGCAACCGCCCTTCAGACATGATATACAAACAGCATTCCAAATACATAGCTGAGCATGGAATCAAGTTTGACCCTTCATATAAGATAGCTATGCACTCATTAGTTATAGGAACAAGGTTCATCAGGAAAGGGAATATAGCCGAGGGAAAGAAAATGATATTCCATGCTCTCAGAGTAAAGCCTTCGTTGTATTCCTTACTTGTCTTCTTATTATCCTTCACGGGAAAGTCCTTTTTTGTTAAGGCCTTAAAAATCAGGCAAAAAGTACGTGGAGGGCTAGCGTGAAACCAAGCCCAGGAAATAAGACTCATGCCGTTAATCACCTGGGTAAATATTTTGTGGATATGAAAAAAAAATTTGAATGGTACGCTGGCTCAATCCATAAGCTGGACAAGAATGGAGTTCTTCTTTATAAGGTTCCTTATACTACTAAGTATCAATATTACCCTGTAGACATTGCACAATATGCATTGGGAAATTTTGAAATCTATCTGGATAACGGAAACGAACACCATAAAGGTGCCTTTCTCAAGCAAGCTGACTGGCTGGTCAGTAACATTACAATAAAACCGGGAGGCTTTGGCGTCTGGGAACACGATTTTGTGCTCCCGTATTATAGCTTTAAAGTTCCCTGGGTTCACGGCATGGCACAGGGATTAGCTGTGTCTGTGTTACTTAGAGCGCATCAGCTCAGTGGCGACAACGCTTACTTAGAAAGTGCAAAAAAGGCATATGGGATTTTTGAAAAAAGCATGGAAGAAGGTGGTGTTAGATATATTGACAAAAATGGGAATATATGGCTTGAGGAGTATCCTGTATCACCGCCACCACATATATTGAACGGCTTTATTTTCGCTTTGTTTGGTGTTCATGATTTCTATAGCGCTACAAAAAACGAAAAGGTTCTGGATTTGTGGAAGGCTGGAGTTCAAACTATGGAAGAAAACCTGAACCTATATGATTTAGGATATTGGTCTCGATATAACCTGGTGCATCAACATCCAGCTACGAAATCCTATCATGCTTTGCACGTCAGGCAATTAAAAGTTCTTTGTGAATTGAGTGGCAAAACAATTTTCGGCGTATACGCAGACAAATGGGAAAAGTGTTTGAACAATCCAATCAACAGGGGCAGAGCAACTCTCAAAAGGGGAGCAGTTCATATCAAGAGGCATGGAATAAAGGGCAGCATCACGACTTATTCCGCCATGCGGAAGTGGGCCAGGCGATGAAACAGAAAGATAAGACAGAAGATAAAGTAAGAATTTGCTTCGTAGGCGACTTATCACTTTCCTTTGTCAAAAAAGACCATGAACTTTTGGAAAAACATTTTGCTGTTGATGGTGTTCAACCTCCAAAGAAGAGAAATTTATCGTGGCTAAAATACATTCTTGCTTTAGCAGGAAATATCTTCCAATCTGATTTGTCTTTTTGCTGGTTTGCAGGATGGCATTCCGCATTTGCCATTTTCTTAGCTAGGTTGTTAAGGAAGAAATCAATAATTGTCGCCGGAGGATTCGATTGTGCTTGCGTACCAGAAATTGGCTATGGTGCATTCTTAGAAGGCAAATTTTTAAAAGAAGGATTACCAGCGAAATATGTTTTTAAGAATGCATATAAAGTTCTAGTTGCAGACTTATCTCTGAAGAGCGACATTATCAAGAATGCGAAAATAGAAGGAAGCAACATCAAGCATGTTCCAAATGGATATGATTCAAATCATTGGAAACCGAAAGGGAGGAAAGAGAATATTGTTTTAGCTGTGGGTACCGGGACTGAACCAGTAATAAGAAAGAAAGGGTTTGACACATTCGTTAAGGTAGCAAAATACTTCCCATCCATTAATTTCGTATTGGTTGGCAGGCACATTGATCGCTCCACTAATCACTTAAGAAACACTGCCTCATCAAACGTAAAATTCACAGGTTTTGTCTCGGATGGAGAGTTACATGAGTACTATCAGAAAGCTAAAGTGTACTGCCAATTATCAAGATACGAGGGGTTAGCAGACGCTTTATGTGAGGCAATGCTTTGTAAGTGCATACCAGTAGGCACAAAATATTGTGGTATCCCTACGGCAATTGGTGATACCGGGTTTTACGTAGAATATGGCAACGAAAAGGCAACTGCAGAGGCAATTAAGAAGGCTTTAGACGCACCTGACGGTTTGGGAGAGAAAGCGAGACAGAGAATAAAAGAAATGTTTCCTTTAGAAAAAAGAGAAAGGCAAATTGTAGAAGCAATAGAAAATAGATAGAACTATGAAGCTAATGGTTGTTTGCTCGCAGGGCTTTAGTCCTGAGTATTCTGGCGGTAGCGGCGTGTATGTCAATGGAATTTATAAGTATATCCCATACACCAAATATCTCAAGGTTCCTGCTATGCCAGCGCCTAGCAAGGGCTTATATCCTTTTTTTAATCTCTTGCATCATTTCAAGATAAGGAAATATATAGCTAAGGAATTACAGCATGAAAGCTCGGCGTACGAAATCATTCATAATGCTAATGTGGTTCCCTTCCCTGAAATAAAGAAGACGAGGGTAGTTACGACAGTTCATCATGTCAGTCTTGGATGGAAACCAGGAATTAAGACCAGAATATCTGCTCCTATGGATTTCAGGATGGAGAAATCAATGATTGATAATTCAGATTACATTATTGCAGTTAGCGATTTCACCAAAGAGAGAATCCTCCATTACTTCTCTTTTCCTGAAGAAAGAATCAGAGTTATATCTAATGGCACAGATACCGATGTATTTTACCCCCGTGTACTATCTGAGGAAAGATTTATCTTATTCCCAAATGTTTTGCGCTATCCTTATCGGAAGGGTACCTATTTCATTCTTCCTATCCTGAGAAAACTGATGGGATTATATGACCTGAAATGTATTATCACCGGCAAATCATCGCCTGAAGGCAAGAGAATTATCGACGATGCATCCAATAAATTCAGATATGCAGGTTTTGTAAATACGGAAGAGCTCGCCAGGTTGTATAGCCAGGCGATGTATGTGATATTCCCCTCTATGTACGAAGGATTTGGGCTAATACCAGCGGAAGTTATGGCTTCTGGCGGAGCTATAGTTTCGTCTGATGTTGGTTCCGTTAGCGAATATTGCAGGAGTGGGACAAATGGATTCGTTTTACCGCATAATAGAGAAAAGTGGGTGGAGGTTATGAAAGAGCTTATAGAGAACTCCGATTTGAGAGAACATATAAGGAAGAATAATCGGAAAGAGAAAGTCCGTTCCCTTAATCTGTGAGTGATAGATATATAGCAAAGCTAAGGGGGCATATGATAAATTGTCACCTAAAAGGTGAAAGGCATGAAAAAGAGAAATACATTGGGGGTTACACTCACTGGAGGGCTTGAGGAGGAAGTAACGCCATGGGCGGGAGCAGCATTATTGGTAGAGCTGTACAGGAAAGCGGGGATAGGGGCAACGGTGGAGCAATCACTGCCTAGGAAGAGATC
>JAGGZD010000087.1 GCA_021162245.1 Dehalococcoidia bacterium
CTGCTGCCCCTCTCCAGCTCTCATACCTGCTCTTCAAGATAATGGGCTTTCTTTTAAAGAAATAATAGCTGTTTGTTTTCCTCATTTCGGTAACTCCTTATGTTAGGTTAATGTCATCACTAACCATGCCATTAGTGTTACCTATGTATCTCAGCCTCCACAGGGGGGCATCTCTTTGATTGTACATTGGTATCGAAAATCCCCCCGCTATCAAATGAAAATTACCGATCTCTTTAAGCTAGGTTTGGTGGATGAGCTCTAAACCTTAATTTTGTGCGACTGCCTTGGATATTCCCCATAGGTTATGGTAAGGTAAATAGATGTTCTGTAAAGCTATGGGAACGGATGCGTGAACAATGAAGCAAATATGGAGAAGAGAAAATTTATACCAATTTGCGAAAGCAAAATTGTCTGATTACCTTTTTATATGTGTATCTAACCGCGAGCCCTATATTCATAGCTATCGATGTAACGAAATTAAATGCGATACTGCTGTTGGGGGTCTGACTACAGCAATCGAGCCTGTAATCTCTGCTATAGGTGGTATTTGGATAGCTCATGGTAGCGGTAATGCCGATAGGGATATGGTAGATTCTAAAAATAAGCTCATGGTACCTCCAGGGGAGCCATTTTATACTTTAAAGAGGATTTGGCTAAGTGATACAGAGGTAAATGACTACTATTATGGTTTTTCCAATCAGGCCCTTTGGCCTCTGTGCCATGCTGTTGATATTAAGCCTATATTTAATGAGGCTCAGTGGCATACTTATAAAAGAGTAAATGAAATCTTCGCTAGGAATGTGCTGGAGGAAATAAAGGATAGAAGATCAATAGTTTTTATTCAGGATTATCATTTTACCTTGCTGCCGCGCTTAATAAAAAAGGTGAGTCCAGAGACTATTGTAGCTCAATTTTGGCATATTCCTTGGCCAAGACAAAAAACTTTCCAAAGTTGCCCTTGGCGGGAAGAAATATTAATTGGCCTTTTGGGGAATGATCTCTTAGGTTTTCATACGGTACGCCACTGTCGTAACTTTCTCACTACAGTGAATAGAGTTATTGGTGATTCTAAAGTTAACTATGAGAAAGCCGAAATTACCATTGGTGAAAGCAAAACAGAAGTACGCCCTTTTCCTATAAGTGTGGATTTTGAGCAGATATCCAGGAAGGCTCAAGGACTTGATGTAAAGGAGGAAATAGAAAGATTAAAAAGAGAACTAAACCTGGATGATAAACTTATCGGGGTTAGTATCGACCGGTTGGATTATATTAAAGGGATCCCCCGAAGATTGATGGCTATAGGCCATTTTTTTGAGAAGTACCCGGAATATAAGGGCAAGATGACTTTCATACAGGTTACAGTCCCCAGTCGCATGGATATTCCGAGCTACAGGGACTTAGGGGAAAAAATAAGTGCGTTGGAGGAAAGAGTAAATCTAAAGTATGCTATGGGGAAATGGAAACCTATAGTCACTATGGTTGGTCCTTTGCCTGCAATTACAATAGTAGCTCTGATGAGCATGGCAAATTTGTGTATAGTAAGTTCTTTGCATGACGGCATGAATTTAGTGGCTAAGGAATTTGTAGCTAGTCGACATGATAATGATGGTGTTCTACTACTGAGCCGCTTTGCTGGAGCTGCTGGAGAGCTTGGCGATGCCTTGTTAATAAATCCTTATACGGTTGACCAGCTCGCGGCCGCTATAGAGAAAGCTTTGGTCATGCCTAGAGTAGAGAGATATAAGCGGATGCGAAGAAAAAGGAGATTAGTTAAGGAAAATAATATCTATAAGTGGGCTGCAGATATAATTTCATCATTGGCAGAATTGACATGAAAAATATTCTTTCTTACTGGGATGCCATTGCTACAAAAATCAAAGAGACAGAGCATATACTGTTGTTAAGTGATTATGATGGTACATTAACTCCCATCGTAGAAAAACCTGAACTGGCCAATTTATCGTCACAGGTGAAAGAATATTTGCGGCGTTTGGCTGGTAATTCCTGTATGACTTTGGGGATTGTAAGTGGTAGAACTCTGCGAGATTTGCGAGAAAGAATAGGTGTCGATAATATTACCTATGTTGGGAACCATGGCTTGGAAATAGAGGGCCCTGATTTTAGTTTTGTTAACCCAGTTGCAAGAGAAGCTGAGCCTTTCCTGCATTCGTTAAGTGAAGAACTAAGCCAGGCCTTGGTTATGATTAAGGGGGCCAGAGTGGATAATAAGGGGTTAACCTTGAGCTTGCATTATCGGCTTGTGGATGAAGTACAGTTAGGAGAGGTGGATAGAATTTTTCATCGCATTGTCGCCCCATCGCTTATTTCAGACAAAATAAGAATTACGCCCAGCAAGAAAGCATATGATATAAGGCCAGCAGTGGATTGGGGTAAAGGAAGAGCAATAGAATTTATCGTACAGAGGCTTAACAAGAAACTTGCTAAAGGAAACAAGCTGTTAGTAATATTTTTGGGCGATGATGTAACCGATTATGATGGTTTTTATGTAGTGAATCAAAACAAGGGAATTTCTATTTTTGTGGGCGAAGAAAGCGCTGAACCGGAGGTCTCATATTTCTTACGGTCACCAAACGAGGTGTATCAATTTCTTAGTATGCTAGGAGGAGTTGTTGAGCTGAATAAGTAGTATGGAAAACGAAATAAAGAAACTGGTTAAGGGAAAAGTTAAAGGGAAATTACCTCTGGAGAATGGTAGTGTATATAGTCGAAGAAAAGGGCTTCAACCGTTCTCTGTGCCTTCTATTGAGGAATATGTCCCTATAGTGGGTGAGGAGAAGATGGAGGAGCTACAGAAACTTGCAGCAAAACTTAAAGGGGTTAAAATACTGGAAGTTAGCTCGACGGCAGTGGGTGGTGGTGTAGCCGAGATGCTTTACTCCAAGGTACCATTCTTAAACCAGTTAGGAGTGGAAGATGAATGGAAAGTCATGTCTGGCAGAGAATCCTTTTACCGTGTGACGAAAAGTATCCATAACCTTTTGCAGGGCAAGAAAGGCATTCTCACTCCTCGCATGATGAGAGAGTACTACCGTGCTTTGAAGAAAAATGCCGATATCTACGCTGAGGATTACAAAAACTATAACCCAGACATAACGATTGTGCACGATCCACAACCACTTGGGCTGGCACGCTATTTAAAAGGGAAAAACGAAAAGTGGTTGTGGAGAAGCCATATAGACGTAGAGGAAAATACACTGGAGACTAACCCTGGGTTGTGGCAATTCATCACATTTTGGGCGGATTTTTATGATGCTGTTGTCTTCTCCAGTGCTCATTATGTAGTAGGTTGTTGGCCTTTACAGAAATATATAATTCCACCCTTCATTGATCCACTTTCTACAAAAAATAAAGAGCTAAGTGTTAATGAGATCGCTGGAGTATTGGAGAAATATGGGATAGATTCTCGGATTCCTTTGTTGGTTCAGATAAGTAGATTTGATCCATGGAAGGGTATTGATACTAGTGTCAAGGCATATAAAATAGTTAAAAGGGAGATGAATTGCCAGTTGGTAGTAGCTGGAGGCATGGCTTTGGATGACCCTGAGGGGGAGATGACTTTTAATCAGATTTGTGATGAGGCAAAAGGGGATTCTGATATTCATGTGATTAAACTTCCTGAAGATGTGCAGGTTAGTGCTTTAGAGGTCAATGCTTTGCAAAGAGCCGCAAAAGTTATACTGCAACCATCTATTAAGGAGGGATTTGGGCTGGTTATTGCTGAAGCAATGTGGAAAGGCAAACCTGTGATAACCAGGGAAGTGGGGGCAATTTCCCTCCAGGTTAGAGGAGATGAAACTGGATTCTTTATCACTTCGGCAAAAAAGGCGGCGAAAAAAACAATTCGCTTATTAGAAAACCCGCGTATGGCGAAGTCAGTAGGAGAGAAAGCTCACAACTATATCAGGGAACACTTCCTTATGCCTGATAGAGTGGGGGATTACCTGAGAATTTTCAATTATTTTACTAATGGTGAATTGGACAGAGACGCTATCATTAGTTATCACCCGTGGTTCAAGCTTAGTAAAAAGGAAGTGAGGCATTACTATCCAAGAGGAAGATAGTATTAGGTGGAGCTTCTAAAGTTGAACGGGAGCTACTACGATTCCTGCGAATATACTCTGAAAAAACAAATATTGAGGCTAATAGTATTTCGCTCTGAAATGAGAATGGGGGAGAGCTAATTTTAATATTCTTTGAAACTAAAAGGGAAGTCGACAAAGGCTGATGGCAAGTGGTTATTAATCTGCTGTATTTGGTGCCGTATAGTCCATATCAAGAGCTGGTGTGGTTAACCTATGAGTCTGTCGAGTAATAGCTTCAGGCAGTCATAAAGGGGTATAATTGGGGGTAAGTCTTAGCGAAGGAGGTGCCTGTGAGCAAAACCTTTCGTCCTTATGAACCCGACCAGATATTTCTCATGCCAGCCGCCGGAGGCAAGCATTTC
>JAGGZD010000036.1 GCA_021162245.1 Dehalococcoidia bacterium
CTCCCGACCCACGGATTAAGGACGAGTACATAGCCTTGACAGATCCATGTATTACAATTAATAATTAAGAGAAGTAAATCTATCAAGCCAAATATAATCCACGGATACATAAATGCAAATTCAAAACTACCGCCAGGTCAGTGGCAAAGAAGAGATACCAGGAGTGGTTATGCGCGTTATTGTCGGCCCTGATGAAGGGGCACCAAATTTCGTCATGCGCATCTTCGAGATACAGCCACAAAGTTCCACTCCTTATCATTCCCATAATTGGGAACATGAAGTCTTCATCCTATCTGGAAAAGGCATAATTAGAGGCACAGAAACTGAAAGAACCTTCCATGAAGGAGATGCCATTTTTGTCGCTCCCGATGAGCATCATTGCTTCACTAACACGGGCAACAGCCTTCTTCGCTTGATTTGTGTCATTCCACTAATTGATAAGAAACTGCCAACTACACCTTCAGCGAAACAATCACAATAGCCCATAGTTCATACATGTCTCATAATTTCTTCCAAGAAGCTAATATTACATGTTAGAATGGTTATGGAGCTAATCTCAGCATCACTTAGTGACACTGAGATTGCAGGAGAGTTTTCAAATGAACAGACAGCTTGACGCGTTAAGTAAAAAAGGGAAATTACACATTTTAGTACCAGTAATTTTAATTTTAGCTATGAGCGCAATTTTGTTTCCCGGATGTGCTGGCGACACATACACACAGACCATTAAGATTACTGCCGAGCCAATAAATGTAAATGGCCTGGTCGCTAAAATCGAGTATCATCGAGATAGGGAATTGGTAAATTCCATGCACTTTATCGATGGGAACGGCGATGGTGTTATCGATGGAAAAGCAGGGCATCCAGAGGATGGCATTTGGCCTAAAGGCTGGGAATGGTTTAATGATATGTACAAGGACGTCACCGTAGGCTACTCTACAATAGTAGTAGTGGGGGAGAAGCTAAAAATCCAGAATGGCACTACTTACGAATTCCTGACAGGAGAATATGAGTGTGAGCAGATCGGGTGAAATAACAGCACCACTTAAACAGGAGCGAGCATGACTGAGAAATGTCTTTTTTGTCGTATTGTTGCTGGTGAGATACCTGCTGAAATTGTTTATCAAGATAAAGAACTTATAGCTTTTAAGGACATTAACCCTCAAGCACCCAAGCATTTGATTATCATCCCCAAAAAGCATATTGCCTCTTTGGCGGAACTCACTGAGGACCAACAAGGACTTATGGGGCGATTGATAATCCTGGCCACAAAATTGGCCCAAAAGGAAGGCGTGGCAGAAAATGGCTATCGCCTCACAGTGAATTGTGGAGTCGAAGGAGGGCAGGTAGTACCTCATCTTCACTTCCACCTCATCGGGGGAAGAAGATTGAGTGGACGACTTGGCTAACACCCTTCCCCTACCTCGTCTACTGAACTCACTTCAACACTTTATGCTTCGCGGCTAATGTTGAAAGCTAGCCCAGTGATTTTAGTTTAGTCACTACCTCATCTATAAGCTCATCTGGGGTGGAAGTCCCGGCAGTGATGCCAATATGGCGTTTACCTACAATCCAGGAATTATTTACCTCACTTGCCTTTTCCACTAGGTGAGTTTCTATTACATGCGAACTAGCTTCAACGAGATGTCTGGTATTAGCGCTATCATGTCCTCCCACCACTATCATAAGTTGGCTTGTCTCTGCTAAGCGCACAGCAGCATCTTGACGTTTTTGTGGCACCCAACACAAAGTATTAACAATACGCAACTCTCCTATCTTAAAATGGGAAACAGCTACGAATTGTGAGATAAACTCACTAAAAGCAGAATAGCTTTGGGTGGTTTGGGATATAATCCCCAAGCGAGGAAGACTATTCCTCTTCGTATCTAGCAACGAAGAGGCCATAGCAATCTGTTTTGCATCGAGCGCAGCTACACTTCTATCCTTCGCCCAACCTAATAAGCCCCTAACCTCAGAGTGCCCCGTTTCCCCAAAAATAATAACTCCAAGGCCAGCCTCAGTTAACTCTCTAGCAATGTTCTGCGCTCTACGAACTATGGGGCAAGTAGTATCAATAACACTAATACGGCGAGCCTTAATCTCGCTCAATACCACAGGGCTTACTCCATGAGCAGTTATTCCTAATATTTTACCCTCGACCTGACCCAACTCCCCTACTGGTTTTATACCTAGTTCAGCCAATCCCTGAACTAGTTTCTGATTGTGTGCTACAGGACCCAGCGTTTCAATCTGCCCATACTTAGCCACTGCCTGTTTCAATAGCTCGATAGCTCTTTTCACACCAAAGCATAAGCCGAGTTCGCCAGCCTTCTTAATCTCCATAGACACCTCTGTTATCTGTCGGCAGAAGAGCAGCGATTTTACTCATTATGAAGTCAGTTAACAATCGAGCTTGCCTCCTGCTTAACCTGGTTTCAATTGAAGGAGGATAAAAAGGATGCCCGATGTTAATAATTATTCTGGGGCGTTTCCACAGCCACTGTATGCCCTTAAGTTTCTCCGTGCCAATAATACCTACAGGAAGTAAAGGAGTCCCCGTACGCGAGGCAATTACTGCAACACCTGATTTGCCGGGTAAAAGCTTGCCATTACGGTTTCTCTTACCCTCAGGGAACATGCCTAAAACCAGACCTCCCCTCAGTATATCCCCAGCTTGTTTAATTGTCTCCCTCTTATCCCCAATTGTCCCCTGGCGACGTATTGAGAAAGCTTGTGACCAGCGGATAGCAAATCCCACAAGCGGGTAACGGAAAAGTTCCTGTTTGGCCATAAAGTTAAGCCATCTGGGGAAGCTAAGCTGCAACAATATGGGGTCGATAAGATGAACATGGTTTGCTGCCACAATAAGCGAGCCATCCAAAGGCACATTCTCCCTACCCTCAACTTTCCAGGAGAGCAACGGTTTAAGTAATAGTTTGATTATGGCTAAGACTATCCTTTGAGCTAGAGTCACCCGGTTTAATATTCCTCCAATATCATTCTGAGCCGTAGATAAAAAACTTAATCATCAAGCCCCTCAGCCAGTTTATATATTTTATCAACCACCTGCTCTAAGGCAAGCCCATCAGTGTCAATAATTATGGCGTGAGCATCGGGTTTAAGTGGTGAAATGCCTCTACGGCTATCATTCTCATCTCGTTCCTTCAAATTAGCAAGAACAATACTGTAATCCACATTCTTCTCCCGCCCCAGTAATTCCTTGTAGCGGCGTTCAGCTCTCTCTTTAACAGAAGCAGTTAAGAAGATTTTTAATTCAGCCCAGGGCAAAACAACTGTTCCTATGTCCCTGCCTGCCATTACCAATCTTCCTTGTCGAGCTAATTTACGCTGCTTGGATACCATCACTTGCCGCACACCAGCTACCTTCGATACCACAAAGACCCTTTCTTCTATTTCGGGGCAAAATAACTTGGAGGAAACATCCTCACCATCAAGAATCACTGAAAGAAACCCTTCTTGACAGGGAACAAAGTCAAATTTAGTTATATTTGCCAGATGAGAAAGTCCTTCTTCACTATCATGACAAGCATTTAGCCTGAGTACTTTCCATGTAAAGGCTCTGTACATAAGACCGGTGTCGAAAAATGAGAAGCCCAATCGCTTAGCTAGTAATCGACCGACACTACTTTTGCCTACCGCTACCGGCCCATCCAGAGTAATTAACTTCAGTTTCAAATTATCTATCATCTTACCATCTTAAACTAAACTATCAAAGGTTCATTCCTGGAGCGTCTATCAACATAGCAACCTGTGTTGTTCGGATGGACATCCACCAAGAATGTATAGAGCAATGCGTAGTGTAGGGCAGGCAAATATTTTTCAGGGTTCCTGGCAGTTTTTAGAAACGTCACGCCGTCGGGCGGCGTCAGACGAGTGTTGGCGCAAAGCACCCTAATTCCTTGACTGGCGGAGGGGGTGGGATTCGAACCCACGTTCGCTTGAAAGCGAAAACGGTTTTCAAGACCGCCACCATCAGCCTCTCGGTCACCCCTCCCCAACACGAAAGTATAAGTAGCGAGCTTGTCGATAGTCAAACCAGACCAGATAACAACTTGGCATTACTAGGTTTTGCCAATTTATGTTACTATTCTCCATGGAAATGCCTGTTCAGGAACTGCGTATCGTTGACGCTAACCTCAACCGTGCAAGCGAGGGCTTGCGCTTTCTCGAAAACGTTGCCCGTTTTGCCATTGGTGATTCACTGTTATGCCAGCAATTTAAAAATATGCGTCATGGTTTAGCCGAGGAGACTAAATCCTTGGGCATAAATCTTCTATCACACAGAGACGCAGGACGCGATGTTGGCGCCCGCATAAAAAGCACCTGCCAGCAGCAAGGCCACCGAGACCTATCCAGTCTAATTACGGCTAACGCCAAAAGAACGGAAGAGTCACTAAGGACAATAGAGGAACTGGCTAAATTGCCGCATATAAGCCCAATGCTAAACTCAACCAAATTCGAGCAATTACGATTTACCCTTTACACCCTGGAACAACAACTGACCTCCAGGATATTACGCCAGGATAAGATGGGCCACCTGAGTGGCCTTTATGTTATCCTGGACAGGCAAATTTTAGCCGGCAGAAACGAACTAGAAATTGCCAGGCAAGTTATTCAAAGTGGCGTCAAGGTCATCCAGCTTCGAGACAAACAAAACAGCAAGGCAGAATTATTGCCAATCGCTCAAAAAGTTAAAGACCTTTGTGTTAAATTTAATGCTCTACTTATAATTAATGATTATCTTGATTTGGCACTGGCTATCGATGCAGACGGACTCCATATAGGGCAAAGAGAGCTACCTCTGCCCATCATGCGACGGGAATTACCCATAGATAAAATAATTGGCTGTTCTGTCAACACAATATCACAAGCAACAAAGGCACAAGAAGAAGGGGCAGACTATATTTCCGTAGGCTCCATATTCCCTACTGGAACAAAAGAAAACGCAATCGTCGTTGGAATTGATAGACTCAAGCAAATCAGACAAGTAGTACCTTCTCCCCTAGTAGCTATCGGTGGCATCAACGAAAATAACATCAACCAGGTTACGGATGCAGGTGCCAACTCTGTAGCTGTAATCAGCGCCATCCTAGCTAAAGAGGACATCAAAGGAGCTGCAAAAAAGCTGATGGCAAAAATGGAAATGGGCTAATGTACACATTAGAGAAATAGCTTCCCTCAGGAAAATGAACTGCGTATTGAGATACTGAAACCAGCAGGAGATTTGGAAACAAAACTTGATAAACTCGACCATTGAAAAAGTCCCTGAACATAAGCTCCCAGCTATTTTGAATAACTCCCTTCATAACAGTCTATCTTGTGAAGACTTTGGCTAGCGTGTTATCATGAGCGAAAAGAAATTTCGGAGGTGAACTAATGGTAAAAGCAACCAAATGGGTCGTTAAAGACCCCAATGAAGAAGATGTATATTGGCCTAGCGATGAGATGAAGAAAAGGGCCTGGGTGAGCGATGCCTCAATATATGATGAGGCAGATAAAGACCCTGTGGCATTCTGGGCAGAGCGAGCCCGCGAAGGGCTGGCATGGTATAAGGAATGGGACAACGCTCATAAGTGGGAACCACCATATTTTAAGTGGTTCATCGGCGGCAAGTTAAACGCTAGCTATAATTGTTTAGATAGACACGTTAAAACTTGGCGAAGGAATAAAGCAGCAATAATAGGAGTACGTGAGCCAACTGGTGAAGAGGCCAAAACACTGACTTATTATGACCTTTATCGAGAAGTTAATAAATTTGCCAATGTCCTGAAAAGTTTTGGTATCAAAAAGGGAGACCGCGTAAGCATTTATCTGCCTATGATTCCAGAGGTTCAAATAGCAATGCTAGCTTGTGCTCGCATTGGAGCAGCGCATAGTGTTGTCTTTTCCGCTTTCAGCCCTGATTCACTGAAAGACAGGATAATTGATGCTGAGAGTAAGGCTTTAATCACTTGTGATGGCTATTACCGCCGTGCGCGCGCAGTAAATTTAAAAAACAATGCAGACGACGCAGTGAAGGGCACCACCATAGAGAATGTAATAGTATTTAAAAGGACAGGCGGAGAAATAAATTGGGTCGAGGGCAGGGACCACTGGTGGCATGAGCTAATGAAAGATGCACCTCTCTATTGTGAACCTGAGGTGATGGATAGCGAAGACCCTCTGTTTATCCTGTATACCAGCGGCACTACGGGAAAGCCGAAGGGAGTCATACACACTACTGGCGGCTACATGACGCAGGCATACTGGACTACGAAGTGGGATTTCGATCTTCAGGATGATGATGTATTTTGGTGTACATCGGATGTCGGCTGGGTCACTGGACACACCTACAACTGCTATGGCCCACTCTCTGTGGGCGCTACCCAAATATTTTATGAAGGAGCTCCAAACTACCCTGAGCCAGATAGAATGTGGCAGATAATCGAGAAATACGGTGCGACCGTCTTCTATACGGCACCAACAGCAATAAGGATGTTCATGAGCCAGGGGGATGAGTGGCCAAAGAAGCATGATTTGAGCAGCTTGCGCTTATTAGCCACCGTAGGTGAACCAATCAACAGAGAGGCCTGGATGTGGTACTTCAACACTATTGGGGGCGGAAGATGCCCTATCATCGATACATGGTGGCAAACTGAGACAGGAGGAACATTGATTAACTCTCTACCTGGCATAGGACCATTTATCCCTTGCGTAGCTGGCAGAAGCTTTCCCGGAACCAAACATGAAATCCTTGACGAGGGAGGCAAACCTGTAGGCTTGGATGAAGGGGGTTACCTGGTTCAAAGACCATCATTTGCTCCAGGTATGCTCAGAGGTGTCTATAAAAACCCCGAAACGTATAAAGCTAATTACTGGTCCCAATATGGCAACGATGCTTACTATACTAGCGACGGGGCAAGGATGCCAAAAGAAAAACTCTTCCGCCTCACTGGTAGGGTAGATGATGTAATGAAAGTCGCCGGCCACAGGCTTTCCACCGCTGAGGTAGAGAACGCCCTGGGTGGCCACCCATCCGTTGCAGAATCAGCCGTGGTTCCAGCCCCAGATGAGATCAGAGGCCAGGTTCCATGGGCTTTTATCAGACTTAAAGAAGGAAAGGGCTCAGATGAACTTGCTAAGGAAATAAGGGACCACGTTGGAAAAGTATTAGGACCAACATGTCGACCAGACAAAATAATATTTTCCGCGGATTTGCCGAAAACCAGGAGTGGGAAGATTATGCGCCGCATCTTGAGAAGCTTGGCAAAGAATGAGGCAGTAGGAGATCTAACCACTATTGAGAACCCCGGCTGCGTGGAGGAACTTAAGCAACAAGTTGGGGGCAAAGCAACAAGTTAGAGAAGAGCACAACAGCTCAAATTAAAGTTTGTGAGAAGATGATTCCAGATACACTTTATATTGTATCTGGAATCATCAATATGCATCGAGAATTTGGAGGAGGTAAATTTACTATATGGTACAAGAGATTAAATGGGGGAACCCCGGAGCTTTAGGACTCGCCGGATTTGGCTTTAATACTATTCTGCTACAGATACACAACATAGGGATAATATCTAACGTAGAGCCATTACTCTATGGGTTTTTCTGGGGAGGCTTAGCTCAGCTAATAGCGGGGATAATTGATGGTCGACGGGGAGATACCTTCGGATTGACCGCCTTCACTTCTTATGGAATATTCTGGATGGGCCTGAGCTTCATATTCTTTATGGATTGGATCGGGGTAGCTCATTATAGCGCTGCAGGGCTCGCCTGGGTATGCATCCTTTGGGGCATTTTCACCGCATACATGACTATCGGCGCAGTGAAAATCTCCAAGGTTCATGTTTTTATATTTGCCACATTAACCTTATTATTCTGGCTACTTGCAGGACATTTCTTTGGCGCCGTCCCTGCTAAAATTGCGGGGGTGGAGGGCATTATATGCGGCGCTTCTGCTATTTATGCCTCGGCAGCCGTGCTGCTAAGCACAACCTATGGCAGATGGCTCCTACCTATCGGGCTGGTATCTAAGTAAAATATGCTGGAGGCAAATAAGTACCATGATGCTACTAAATAAACTGGTAGGACAGCTAGGCATCCAAATTGCCAGCATCATGTTAGCTATCGCACTGTCTGTAACCCCTTATTTAGCAGTGTTAGCTCAAGAAAGTGACAACGAAACCATTACTATAACCATGACTACAAAAGCGGTAATAGAAATAGAATTGGATCCTCCAAATTGGGAAACGGGCACTATAAGACCAGAAGAAGATAAAAAAACGGAAAAAGACCACTTCACTATAATCAACAACGGCAACTGTGAAGTAGATACCTATATCAAAGGCGAAGACGCCGTATGGGTTGATGATCCTGGCACATACAAATGGGAATTGAGCAACGATGACAGTAACGGCACGCAAAAATACGCACTGTGGTATGAGCAAGCGAATGAAAACAACTATACACCTATCAAGGAAGACAAAAACGGATTTGGAGATTTATTCATCCCCAACCTTGGAATAGGTGAAGGCAGCTCAAGGAAATTCGGATTGAAATTGAAAGCCCCCATGGCTGATTATGCTAAAGACGGGATTGAATATTTCTATGAGGGCGGTGAAATGGAAACAATCGTTACCATAAGTGGTGTGATTGCCTAACGTTATTACAAAGCATATGCTCAAGCAGACAGCCTAATGAAGATACGGACAATAAGCATTATTTTACTTATCGCTCTCGCTTTAATTCCCTGCCTACCAACACTGGCTGACAATAGCAGCACAGTGACTATTACTATGCTTACCGATAAATACATAGAAATTACGCTAGAACCAACAGAATGGAATATAGGAGATGTAGACCCAAACACAGAGTATATGACAAGTCCAACATGGTGCACAGTAACCAATAGCGGCAATTGTGCAGTAGATATTCATATCGAGGGCGAGGACGCCGTATGGGTTGATAGCCCTGCAACAAAATGGGCACTGAGCAAAAACGGAGATAATGGCCAAAGTACATACGCTATGTGGTACCACATAGCGTATGATGATGCAGATAGCTATACCCTAATCACCACAAGTGACACCCGAATGCAAAAGGAAAATGAAGATCCAGTACGGCTCATAGACAGCAATGATAGTAAGCAATTCGGGCTAAAATTATTAACTCCAGAAGCTGCTTTACTTGTAGACGGAGCGGAATACCTCTACGGCGGGAGGGAAATGAGAAGCACTGTTACCGTGAGCGCGGTGGCAGACTGATGATACGACAGAACAAATACATCTGGTTAACTATTATCCTGGTAGCTTTGCTTTTGCCTTCCCCTGCCCTGGCATGGAGTTTTAGTATTATTCCTCCTGAGATAAAAATAGATAACATATCTCCCGGGCAGGAAGCAGAATTCAATTTTACCATCCACAACAAAGACGATATAAATCATACCTTTATATTAACTACTTACGCCCCTGAAGAGCCAGGGCGAAGATTAGAAAGAACTGAATTTCCTGATGCCACCTGGCTCAGCTTCCCCCGCCAGGTTGAAGTACAAGCCAATTCCGAGACTAAGGCAAATGTAAAAGTAGCTATTCCAGCACAGCAAGAATGGTCAAGTAAGAATTGGGAAATATGGTTGAGTGTCACACCTCAAGACAAAGATTTTTTAGTGGTAAATTATTATATCCGCCTTCTAATATCAACAGGAGAGGGAGGCGAAGGAATAGAAGTTGGTTCTCATAAAGTAGAAGGCAATTCTCGCATAGTCTTGATCATGGAGGTTGTTATCCTGTTACTTCTAGGCTATAGCATTTATTATTTCAGGCGCAAGGAGAAATCCAAATAACTCAAGGTAACAAAAGATGTATTGCTGGGGTAGATGCTCTATAGGCTTCACCCATCCCTGTGCTTGACTAATCCAAACCTGCTATGTTCTATAGTTACTCAGACAATTCCCACAGTTTACTCTGATCTTTTATGTGATCAACATACACAACGCCATCAAGATGGTCTATTTCATGTTCTAAAGCCTGGGCTAGAAGCCCCTCGCCCTTAAGGCGAAATTCTTTGCCCTGTCGATTTTGTGCCTTGACTTTAACTGTTACCGCCCGCTTAATTTCCCCCTGATACCCAGGCACGGATAAACATGCTTCTTGGAGCACTCTCTCTCCTTGTCTTTTTATTATTTCAGGGTTAATTAACGTGATAACCTCTTCCCCTGGTATCTCTATAACTGCTACCCGCAGCGATACTCCGATTTGCGGAGCGGCCAAACCTACCCCCGCATCAGCATGCATAGTCTCAATCATATCGTCGATTAATTTCTGAATAGAGCCATCGATTTTGCTTACTTTACTGGCTTTCTGCCTTAACACTGGGTCGGGCAAAGTGCGCATTTTTAATACTGACATACTTACTTAACCTCGAAGATGTAATTATATATCCTACGCTACCATTATTCTAGCACAGGTTATTGACGAAACCATATAGACCTGTATCACTTCTGCCAATATCAGTTTGATTTACACTCTTCTTTCGGGAGGTCACTGAATATCTCAGCGCGATATAGCTCACGATCCCTTACACAACTAAGAAGATTCCTGAGCTTAGTTGCTCAAACTACACAACCAACTTCAATAACAGGGACAAGCTTCTCTTTTCCCATCTCCCCATTCTCAATATTGCTAAGCAAAGTTATGTTCTTTGTGTTTTTCGGCAATAGTAGCTGCCAGGTTATCCAGTGCCCTGAAATCAGCTTCCATGGGAAAACCCTTGCTTAACACCGGTTGCAATACCTCTACCTTCAGGTTAGGTATCATCGCAGCGAGTTGCTCAACGGCTTTACCTCCCCACCCATAGGAACCAATGATGGAGATGAATTTAAGGTTGGGTCTCAGGGCATTCGCCAGGATGGCAGCGTAGGCAACATTCGGATGCGGACCGGCGAGAACAGTAGGCGTCCCGATAACAACCGTTGCCGCATCCAGCAATGCCATCGCCAGTTTCCCAATGTCCGTTACGGCAAGGTTAAACTGTTTCACCATAACGCTTCTCTCGGCTAAAGCTCCGACAAAGTATTCCACCATCTTATGGGTGCTGCCGTGCATCGAGATATAGGGCAGTACTACGATGTTTTTTGGTTCGTCGAATGCCCAGCTATGATAGGCCTTCAGGATAAACTCGGGCCTATCGTGCATAGGGCCGTGACTGGGAGCAATAATGTCGATTGCGTAGGCCTTCACCTTCTCCAGGTTCTTCTGGATAGAGGCTCGGAAGGGCATCATGATTTCCGCGTAATATCTCTTGGCGGCTTCGTAGACCTGCCCCCCATCCCTGACATACAGGCCGGTTGTAGCCAGGTGGGAACCGAAGAAGTCGCAGGAGAAGAGTATCTTGTCTTCCCTTAAGTAAGTAAGCATAGTCTCTGGCCAGTGCACCCAGGGGGCATGGATAAACTCCAATGTTCTATCCCCCAGTGAAATGGTTTCTCTATCGTTTACCGTGATAAATTTGTCCTCTGGAACCATGAGCAGATCAATAAGCATCCCTTTACATTTGGGCGTACATACCACTTTTGCCGCAGGATATTTCTGCAACACCTGGGCGATAGAGCCAGAATGGTCCTGTTCAGCATGATTAGCAACCACGTAATCTATACTTTTAACTCCGAGTTCAGCTAAGTGGTTTATCAACACATCCTGCATAGTAGGATCGACGGTATCAATAAGCGCCGTCTTCTCTCTAGCCCTAATCAAATACGAGTTATAGCTAGTGCCGTCGGGCAGTGGTACCAGAGCGTCAAACAGCCGTCTGTCCCAGTCAATTGCTCCAACCCAGTAAACATCTGGTTTTATTTCTTTATAACTCATGATGATCAATCCTCCTTTAGCATTTCTTTCAAATCATCTGCTGGATTGCCTATAAGTTTTAAGTCATAGTTATCTTTTAGTACTTTCAAAATATCGTCATTTATCCAGGCAGGGAGTATAGGCCCCAGATAAATACCCTTTACACCAAGTGCAAGCAGGCTCCAGAGAACAGCCACAGCTTTCTGTTCCATCCAACTAAGAACCAGAGTAAGTGGAAGTTCATTAACTCCTACACCAAATAGTTCGGCAAGAGCCTCAGCAATTTCAACAGCAACAATTGAATCATTGCACTGGCCTAAGTCGATCAGCCTCGGGACACCTTCGATATCGCCGAGATTCAAATCGTTGATTCTGAACTTAGCACAGCCAAGAGTTAAGACAACTGTACCATGTGGCAACTTTTGGACGAGCTCCCTGTAATATTCCATCTTCTTGAGCGGTGAATCACAGCCTCCCACAAGGAAGAAATGACGGATTTTGCCCGCTTCCACCAGTTGTTTGATCTTGTCTTTCAATGACAGAACTACAGATTTGGAGAATCCTGTAGTTAATACAAGGTCCCCGGGTTTCCCCTCGAGTTCTGGTAGGGAGTTTGCCTTCTCTATGACTCGAGCATAGTCATATCCAGCTATGTGGTGGACTCCAGGCAATCTCGCAGGCCCGGTGGTAAACATGCGGTCTCTATACTCCTCCCCGGGTATCAGGACACAGTTTGAGGTTCCAAGAATTGCTACAGGATATTCAGAAAACAGTTTCTTTTGGTCTCTCCACGATATCCCAAGATTGCCAGCCAAGTGCTTGTATTTTTTTAGACCTGGATACCCGTGTGCAGGCAAAAGCTCTGAATGGCTATAGACATTTATTCCAGTTCCCTCCGTTTGTTTAAGTAGTTCTTCAAGCGCTTTCAGCCCGTGTCCGGTTGCAATGATTCCACGTCCCTTGACTGTCCCTGTCTGTACCTCTGTAGGCTCTGGCTCTCCATAGGTTTCGATATGGGCCTTTTTTAGAAGCCTCATTGTCTTCATATTCATCTCGCCGGCCTCAAGAGCCAACTCAACGAAGTTTTCGGCGTCAAAGTTGACCTGAGTGAATGTAGAGTAAAAGACCCGCTCCAAAAACGCATCTACCTCAGTATCGGTATATCCAAGTTCCCGAGCGTGATATAAATAGGCTGCCATCCCTCTGGTGGCAATTAACAAGTTGTCCTGCAAACGGGCGACCGTGGGTTCTTTTCCACATACGCCTTTTACAGTGCACCCTGTGCCCCTTACGGTTTGTGCACACTGATAGCAAAACATGTCCAGTTTTTCTTTCCCAGCCATTTTAACCTCCTTTTGCTCCTTCAATTACCTTTATTCCCATTATATTCCAAGTAACTTCCAGCGTGCCCGAGATACCATGCCCGCTTCATCACACACAGCAAAACATCTGGTACACACCTTCCTCTCTTTCCGGGATTTATCCAAAATTCCGCTAAATCTTCTTTACTACACTACATATTATCCTTCTTCAACTTTTTCGAACTCACTCTTGGCAACCCCACACACAGGGCATACCCAATCATCAGGTATCTCCTCAAAAGGGGTCCCTGGTTTTATCCCACCATCGGGATCGCCTTTTTCAGGATCATATATGTAACCACAAACGGTACACTTGTATTTTGTCACTTTTGCTGTTACCCCCTTTATCTCTTTAATATATGTGGGAGCTCTCTTAGGAGTGGTGCCTCTTTTGACCTGGTGATAATAAGCATAAGTCATGGGGTCACCTTCTTTCACAATATCCGCTCCCACAAGTTCGCCTATGAAGATAGTATGCGTTCCTGCATCCAGTTCTTGCGTCACCATGGCTTCCAAATAAGCGACGGTGTTATCAATAAGCACGGGGGCTTGGGTTTCATCCATTTCATAACCAATCCCCCCAAATTTATTTATATCTCTGCCTGATTTGAAGCCAAAATGGCCAATGAAAGAAAGAGGCGTGTCGCGGGAGAGAATTGATACCGTCAACACTTTGCTTTCCCTGATAAACTCGTGCGTTAGATTGTCTTTGTTGATGCTAACAGCGATGGCAGGCGGCTCAGAAGTTACTTGAAACACACTATTAGCGATTTGCCCATTGAGTCTATTCCCCTTTTTTGAGCTTACCACATACAAACCATAGCTTAACTTATGTAGAGCCTTAAGGTTCATTTCTCACCTCCTGGGTAGTCTTATCTACATAATTTCCTTTTCGCTGGCCTCAACAGCTCGCTGCAGTTCAGCACTGAGCACCGGTGGTAGTCCATCGATATCTACCCTGAGGAAACCCCTGACAATGGTGGCTGTAGCCTCAGTTCGAGTTAGTCCTCGCGCCATTAGATACTCTATCTCTTCTTCAGCTATCTTGCCCACCGCCGCCTCATGGGACAGGTCAATACCAACTAGATTACCTCTAAGCTCAGGTATGGCATGAATCACACCCCTTCCTTTCAAAATCAGACCCCGACACTCAAGGTGACCTTTTACATTGGGCGCATCGCCCTCTATGTAACCACGGTTAATAATGTTGCCCCCGGTGCTTATAGCCCTTGATATAATTTCTGTCTTTGTATCCCTGGCGTTGAGAAACACTCGAGAACCCAGATCCATATTTGATCCAGGTGGTGCAACCAGGATATTGTTAAACCTGACTACCGCATTGTCCCCGACACATCTTGCTACAGGATTCGCTTGCAGTGAGTGGACTGGCTTCATAATTACATAGTTACTAAGAAACACAGCATCTTTTTCAACAACTATGCCGGTACGAGGGCGCACTGCTACCTCTGGGTTCCAGCTGTGTATCATGGTAAAGGTAACCTTGGCTCCTCTCTTTAGATAAAACTCGGATACGCCAAGATGTAGTCCAGCTTCCTCACTGGAAGCGGTAGCACAACCTGTAATGATATGTATCTCCGAATCCTCTTCAGCAATGATAATATTATGCGCGTTCTGAGCTAGTCGCGCTTTCGTCAGATAAAGGCACGACTGAACTGGATAGATAATTTTGCATCCTGGCAGGGCTCTTATGAAGTAACCACTATGCTGGTTCAGTTCCACGTTGGCAGTATATTTATCAGTATCTACAGATATTGCCCGCCACCAGTAGTCTAACAACCAATCATATTTTTCCAAAGCCCGACCGATTGCCATCACTTCTAGCCCTTCCTGGCCAACCGAGCTATGAATTGCTGTGTTATCCATCTGGATATAAGTTCCTGACCTCTGGTTCGTGCCATCCAGGCTGATTCCCACTCCCAACATATCTTCTTTGGCTTTGGAGGGAAGCCTCGATGGGTCACCTTGATATGGCCGTTCCTCGGCCGAGCTAACATAACTGCTTAAATCTATATCCTCCCCAAGCACTGCTGGTTTGGATATTGCCGCTTTAGCTTTATCTTTATATGTCATCTTTACATATCCTTAAGGGTTTTATTTCGCACATTTGATACACTCCTTGTAGCCCTTCTCCTTGATAGTAGCCAGAATTTCGCGTGGGTTTCCTTCACCGATTATCCTGCCTCCAATCATGACATAACCAGTCCGTGCATTAACATAATCCAGAATATGCCCTGTATGAGTGATGATGAGCCCAGCGTGTCTACGGTTACGTATCCTGTGACTTTTTTCCAGCAACTTATTTATTAATTGTCCCATAAGGACTACATTTATCAAGTCAACCCCGGATTCAGGCTCATCCAGTAAGCTCAGTTCGGGGTTTTGCGCCAGAAGCTGCATCATCTCCGAGCGCTTCACCTCTCCTCCAGAAAAGCCATAATTTATCTCTCTATCCAAAAAATCAGTAAGGTTCGCTTTCCCTGCCAATTGGCCGACAATTTCCCCACTTCCTCGCCCTTTGAGGCAAGCGGCAACTATGTCACGCGTTTTCACACCTCGCACCACCGGGGGTCTCTGGAAAGACATTCCAATCCCCAGCAAAGCTCTCTCATCCAGCGGCAAGTTGGTTATATCTTTACCCTTGAAGGTGATGTTGCCTTTGATTATCTGATATCTCGGGAATCCCATTATCGCCATGAGCAGAGTGCTTTTCCCACTGCCATTGGGACCAAATAGAGCATGAGTCTCCCCCCTCCTGATTTCCATATTGACATCATGCAAAATTTCCTTGCCCTCTACCGCTACAGTTAGTTGATTAATATTTAATACAACATTATCCATACTCAATACTCCCAAGCGCCGACTTTATTTCGTTACTCTACTCCTTGAAAAACAGCATCGTCAAATTAGCAAATAAGGCACGTCCGCAATACCTGCCAGTTCGGAGATCCGAGCTACAGATTTATTATATGATATCCGGGCACACAAGCCGCTGTCCGAGAAGGAATGCATCCTGCGAAGCCGTAGCATACTCTCTAATTTGAGCTTCGTGCTCAATTCCCCCGATTAGTAGGTCCCCAACATATTTCACGCCAATGGCATTGAAGAAATATTTCACCGTGAGCACTACCCCATCAAAAAGTTTTTCACCTCGAGTAGCACCAACAGAGATAAACACCCCTCGCCGTACCCGTTTATCTCCCGTCTCCATGCCCAGTATATATTTTCTAACCCAAAGCGCCTGGCATCTATCTACTATTGCCTTAGATTGGCTGGTAAGTCCGTAAAAGAATATAGGCGAGGAGAATACTATATGATCAATCTCCAAAAGTTTCACATAAAGCCATTCCATATCATCTTTGATTGCGCATTTACCCTCCTTGCGGCAGGCATATATCTCCATGCACGGGTGGACTTTGATTTCCGAAACTGCCACCTTCTCAACTTCTGCGCCCATTTGCTCGGCGCCCGCCAACGCTCTGTCAAGAAGAATTTCTGTGTTACTGTGTCGCCTGGGACTACCCATGATACCTAATATTTTCACATTACATCACCTTATTTCAAAAGTTTTCATCTTTACGTTGGGGTTATATTGTGCCCACTGGGTCGACATCTACAATCCAACCTCTGGGTAGGATCATTTCTTCTAAAACCTGGGTAGGATTAGAGCCTCGAAGGATAAGTTGCCAACGATATTTTCCTCTTACCCTGGCAGCAAAAGCAGGCACGGGGCCAAGCAAACTTAAATCAGTCAACCCTCTCCTTCTTTTTTCACTAATGATAACCTGGTTCATTTTCTCTGCCTCACGACGGCACAAATCATCATTGGTATAGCTATATATCAAACGGGCAAAGTGGCTGAAAGGAGGATAATTACATTGCCGCCGATACTTTACTTCCTGTCCATAAAAACCTTCATAATCATGTTTGGCAGCAGCTTGAATAGCATAGTTCCTTGGCGAATATGTCTGTATAATCACTTGCCCCGCTTTGAGCCCACGCCCAGCCCTGCCAGCTACTTGACATAAAAGCTGAAAGGTGCGTTCGCCAGCTCGAAAATCAGGTATGCTGAGCCCTGTATCAGCATTTATTATCCCAGCCAAAGTCACCTGAGGTAAATCTAACCCCTTAGCTATCATCTGAGTGCCAATAAGTATGTCCGCTCTATGCTCGCGAAAGTTAGCCAATAACTCTTCATGAGCATACCTCTTACTAGTTACATCTCTATCCCACCTGAGTAGTCTCGCCTTTGGAAAGAGTCGTCCTACTTCATCCACCACTCGCTGAGTGCCAATGCCTAGAAACTTTAAACGACGATTTAGACATTGAGGGCAGGCCTGAGGCAGTGGAACGGCATAATGGCAACGGTGGCAGGTTAGTTTCTTATCCGCTGAGTGATAAGTTAGAGCTATAGAGCAGCGCGGGCAGCGGAAAACAAAGCCACAATTACGGCACTGAATAAAGGTGGCAGTTCCACGACGATTGAGAAAAAGGATTATCTGCTCATTCCGCATCAAAGTTTCCTTTATAGCTACCAACAGTAGACGACTAAATAAGCTCGCATTCCCTGCTTTAAGTTCTTCTGTTGTATCTACTATATTTACTTCAGGAAGAGATGCGTAACCACGAGGTGTAATTCTTTCTTTCAATTTCACCAGATGATAAATACCCTGTCGTGCTCTATGGAAACTTTCGATATCAGGAGTAGCACTACCCAGAATAACAACAGCACCGCTAAATTCTGCCAATCTAAGAGCTACTTCTCGAGCATGATAGCGAGGGGACTTATTCTCCTGTTTATACGCCCATTCATGTTCTTCATCAACTATAATAAGCCCCAAGTCAGGTTGAGGAGTAAATAAAGCGCTTCTCGCCCCAATAACCACATCATATTCTCCCTCTGCTACCCGTTGCCATTCATCAAACTGTTCACCCAGCGAAAGACCACTGTGAAATACCCCCACACGACCAGGAAAACGACTGGCAAACCTTTCCACTATTTGTGTTGTGAGCGCAATTTCAGGAACAAGGCAGATGCCTCGCTTGCCCATAGCAATAACCTGAGTTAAAGCTCGTAAATACAATTCAGTCTTGCCACTCCCTGTTACACCAAAAAGAAGAAAAACAGCCGACGCACTATGATCCCAATTACTTTGTATAGATTCCCAAGCAACTTCTTGTGACGAAGTGAGAGTCGGTGGCAAAGCAGGCTTGATCCTAAAATGGAATAAAGGATCACGCCTGGTGTTAACCAACTCTATAGAAAGCAAGCGGCGGTTCTCCAATGCTTTGATAGTTCTAAGAGAACACTTAAGGCTCTCCTTTACTTCACTGACAGCGCTGGGTTGGCTCTGTCTTCTCAAAAATTCCACAACCTCTATTTGTTTATAAGCTCTAGCCTTGTTCAGTCGGATTATTTCACTCTTGATCTCCTTATCGTCAGCTATTAGCTTAACATAAGGAGTTTTTTTCGTTTTAACTTTAGCCTTCTTAAGCTCCTGGGCCTTCACTACCAGACGAAAACGGAGAAGTTGGTCACTGATTCGCCTCGCTTTCCTGACGCCGAACTCTTTCTCCAGTTCCCTTAAGCTTACCTTCCCTTCTTTTTTTATAAAGTGAAGGACTCCCATTTGGTCTGTAGTAAGCGAGGGAAAGTCTTCCTCCGGTTCCGCCAGGCGAAAATAGGTAATAAATTTACGTTCAAATCCAGGAGGTAGCATCAGGGCAATAGCATCAAACAAAGGAGAAAAATAATACTCGCTCATCCATTGAGCAAGCCTGATTTGCACACGTGAGAGCCCAGAATAACCAGCGACGGGTTCAACTATTTCTTTAGTTGCTTCAGCCGATGAGTGATCAGACAGTTCAACGACAATGCCTTGAGTAATTCTAGGGCCAAAGGGGACCCATACTGCCTGCCCAACTTCAATGCTTAGCCGCGGCGGAATAGCATAACAGAAAGTAGAGCGGCTTCCAGGGAAGTTAACCGCTACTTCAGCATACTTCATTCAAGATAACTAAGATGCTTCTGCTGCTTCTTGTTGAACGGCTCGTTCAGTTACCTTTTCTCGCCTTTCTTTAGGTCGAGCTTGTTTAGCACTAAGCCCACGCATGTAATAAAGTTTAGCTCGGCGTACTTTGCCGCGCCGGAGTACCTCAACACTTTGAATCAGGGGGGATTGAAAAGAGAAGGTGCGTTCTACTCCAATACCATAAGTCACACGCCTGACGGTGAAACTTCCGCCATCAACTCCCTTCTTAACTCTGATCAACATCCCCTGAAAACGTTGAATGCGCTCTTTGTCCCCTTCAAGAATCTTCAAGCTAACCTTGACCGTATCGCCTGGAGAAATTTGAGGAATACTAGGATTTATTTTAGGTTTAATAAGTTCTCTGATGTCCATTGCTTCTCCTTATCTGAGAGAGTTATTTTTTCCATAAGATCAGGGCGCCTTTTAGCCGTTCGTGAAATAGCCTGTCGGCGCCTCCAGCAGGCTATTTCACTATGATTCCCCGAAAGTAAAACTTCAGGCACTGGCCAGTCTCGGTATACCCGTGGCCTTGTATACTGTGGATATTCTAAAAGTCCCTCACTGTGAGAATCGCTATCTGCTGACAGTGGCGAACCAAGCGCTCCCGGTATAAGCCTAACTATAGCATCCACTATCACCATAGCAGCTAATTCACCACTACTAAGCACATAGTCGCCAATGCTAATTTCGTCGGTAGCTATATGGTCACGTATCCTCTCATCCACACCTTCATAATGGCCACATATCAACGCAAGACGAGAATGGAGAGCCAGCTCTCTGGCAACCTGTTGGCTAAAAACCCTGCCTTGAGGAGTAAGCAAGATAATAGGCATTCCATCAGGTTTAAGTTCTTGCTTTACTGCTGCCACTGTTTCAAAAACAGGTTCGGGCTTCAGCACCATGCCAGGCCCACCTCCATAAGGGCAGTCATCCACCACGTGATGCTTGTCCCGAGTATAGTCACGAATATTATGAATCACGATATCAATCAGCTCCTGCTCCTTAGCTCGCTTAACAATGCTCTGGCTAAACGGCGACACAAACATCTCCGGAAAAAGGCATATTATATCAATACGCATCATACCCCTTGAGCAAACAACTCCACTGACTACTTATCTTATCACACGAAAGACAGTTAAAAAAGTTGCTGTGCTGGCTGACCACATAGTCAACACTGAACTATGGGTTTTAGCAAGTTCCTTTTGAGGGGATCAGGCAAAGTGAACAGCGAGTGGAAGGTAATCTGCACCGGGCAAAATCTGCTCAAGCTATTCAACACACGTGAGGGGATACCCAGCAGGGATTCCC
>JAGGZD010000078.1 GCA_021162245.1 Dehalococcoidia bacterium
GAACCTTCTTTACATCCTGTCCCTCTTCTACTGCCTTCTTAACCATCTCCCCTACTTCATCAACCTCACCACCTATCACTCCATCCCTTATCTTGGTCAAGTCTACCATCTCTGTAACCTCCTTATTTAATTAGTGTTTTTTTTGGCGTAAAGAAAGTGACGATGAAAAGTAGTGCAATCTCTCCAACCAGAACACTACGGCAGTTTTACTGCCATCATCGTCACTCTGGCCAAACCTGGTGAAGTGCGTTAGTGCACTTCACCAGGTAAGTGTTGCTTATTTCAGGTGTACTTCTAGGGCACTCCAGGGGTTCATCCAGGAGAAAAAGCCGCCTACCTGGGGAACCCAGCCTTCAAATTTATCGGTCCTGTGGGCATTCAGGAATGCTGGTCTGACAAGATAGATGTAGGGCAGGTCCTCTTGTAACATGCGCTGCATTTCATCTTCGACTTCCTTGCGTTCCTCAAGACTTTCTGCAGCTCCCATGGCAGAATACAATTCGTCAAACACAGGGTTGTCGTAGACAGAGTGAGACCAGCCTCCGCTAATTTCTGTGCTGGTGAAGTATATCCATGCCCAGTCGGCGAACGGAGAAGGGCCTGGCTCTAATTCTACATATGCTATCTGGTAACTGTCAGAGAGTGGGTGAAAGAGGTAATTACTGAAAGTATCGGAATCCACCGCTTTCATAGTAATGTCGATGCCTATCTCTGCCAGGTTTTCTCTGATTATGGTTGAACATTTGACAGATGCTTGGTTTGCTGAGTTGGTTAGCAATTCAAAGGCGAGGTTTTCTCCGGTAGCGGGGTCATTCCTTATTCCATCTCCATCACTATCCAGGTAGCCGCCGTCATCCAGGAGCGTGTTAGCCTTATCGAGGTCATAATCGTACTGCGGCAGGTTGTTGTTGTGCATTATGTCCTCGTTAAACACTATGCTGTCTATTTTCTCCCCACGTCCTCCATACACCATGTCAATGAGTTTATCGCGGTCTATAGCATGTGCAATGGCACGTCTTATATTAAGATCCTTGTATGGCAGGTCTTGATGAAGGTTAAAACATAGCGTTGCCATGTCATTGCCTGGAACGTCTGCGACATTGATATCCTGTTCCTGTTGCAGATCATCGACAAGGGCACTGGGGGTGGAGGCGTCCCCTGATATTACGTCTACTTCGCCATGCTCTAAAGCCATAAACATGGTTTCTGTTCCACCGTACAGTTTCATGATTATCTCATCTAGATAGGGTCTCCCTTCCCAGTAATCTTCGTTTGCTTCAAGCCAAATGTATTCATTAGCTTTAAACTCCCTGAGCTTATACGGTCCACTTCCAATTCCCTCTTCATTAGGGCATTCGATTATATTATCTTTGTATGGTTCAAAAATATGCTTGGGAACCACCGGCGTATATGTCCACGTAGGTGGGCCATACCATGTGGCAATTGGGTTTTTCAAGATGACTTTCAATGTATAGTCATCAATGACTTCAGTGGATTCAGCGTCATTGAAAATTTCCCAGAATCCCGGGTCTGGCCAAACGTAGTCCCAGGTGAATTTGAGGTCTTCTGCTGTAAACGGAACGCCATCATGCCACTTGACATTTTCAGCAAGATGCAATATCCAGGTTTTGCCATCTTCTGTTTCCCAGCTCTGGCACAGACAAGGTGAGTACTCGAAGTAATTGGGGCCTTTGGGAACACGGGATAAGTTATCGTAGAGCATATTGGTTCCACCACCCAGGCCACAACCCATTCCTGTCCACGTGTAGTCCTCGTCCATTACCAGGGAATCTATGGGGTCGGTATATGCAATGACCAGTCTTCCACCGTATTTGATTTCCCCCGCTGGAGGGGTTACATCTTCTTCAGCTGGTGGAGTCACATCTTCTTCAGCTGGTGGAGTCACATCTTCTTCAGCTGCAGGGGAGCATTGCATTATTGGAACAGATATACTAAGCAACAATACTACTACTCCAATTAGCGCCAGCAAACTCTTCTTTTTACGCATTTATACCTCCTTTTGTAATTTTTATACAATGTTTTCTAAAAGTATTTTATTGCATAAACATCTTCTCCTTTGGTTGTTATCGGGCAACCGGAAAAACGATTTCACTGACACTGTATTTTAATATGAACATGGACCTGTTTTGAGTACAACAGGTCCATGTATCGACAGCGGAAGTGACAAAAGGAGTAAATCTCATATATGTATTAACCCACTTCACCTAAGTAACCTCGGCAACAATTCATAGCTTTTCCCATTCTATACCTGAGGTGAGCGCATGTCAATTCCAAGTCTCTTCCAATACAAGATGAGCCTGAAGGGGGTATCGAATTCTAACGCAAGATGAGCCTAAGAGGAGAGGCAACTCGTTTATGATTGGCGCATACAACTGGTTCAGTATTCAGCCTAGAATTACCTCCATTCTTTTGTGTATATTTATGCCCCAATCTCTCATTAACTTAAAGTATGCCTCTCTTTCCTCTCTGGTAAATACCTCTGGAGGAAACACACCTGCGTGTTCAACCTGTCCTCGTAGCATCATGAGTGCGAATAGAGCTCCTGAAACTGCAGTGGCATAAGATACATCGCTGGCTCCAGGAATTCTTTCGCAAGCCTCTGTAGCGGTTGGGCCTTCTGTCCAGAGCTGGTAGTGCATATCCCTGCCTGCCTTCTGACCGCATACGTCCACCGTAACCATCACTCTGCTGGTGAGTTCACCACTCTTCGTTAGCTCCACCAGCTCCTTCGCACTGGGCGTAGGAGGTAGCAATTTCAGGAACACACTCCTGGGAGCTATTTTCTTGCCGTCAACCTCGATGGGTTCTTTACTCATCAGGTGAAGGTCGCTAATGGATTTCCATAACATCATGGCAGGTTCACCCATTTTGAAATCCACATATCTCACTGGTTTCCCTATGAATTGAGGGATGGTCAGCGGCTCTTCATGGCTATGGTAATACACCTTCCCTCTGGCGTTCACAGGTGGAGGAAAATCGTATTCCTCTTCCCCACTGAAAATGGGCATTTCCTTGTAGCCGTTATCCCATATCGTAGCAGGTGAGGTGAGGTCTCCCAGGTAAGTCTGTGGTTGCCATAGCACTACAGGTTTTTCGGACTCAGTTATGGCGTAATCTTTCATTTTTATGCTATCGACTTCATCCAGCTCATCTACGGCTTCCTTGGCCATAACATTTGTGGTGCCGGCATCGCAACCTGCCAGGATAAGTGCTTTGAGCCCGGAGCCTTCCCATTTCGTAGCATATTTCAACTCTGCTACAGGTTTGCTCTCGTCTCCTCCCGGAAAGTATTCGCTGGTTGCTAAGTCCTCGTAATTTGTTTTCGATTCATAACAGGCTTCCATTATGTTGTCGTTGAACCTGCCCAGTGTAGCATTGATTGCCAGGTCGAACTTCCCCTCCCTCATAAGTTTTACCATGGCGTTTACATCACTGGCATCCAGGTTCAGTGTTTTGAGTTTGCTGCTCCCGTTGGTCTCTACAACCTCTGCCATTCTCTTCGGGTCGATATCACCCAGAACGATTTCCGAGACATCGTCGGTTCTTGAAAGCACCCAGGTTATCACAGCTCCCTGCGCTCCAGCTCCGATTATCAATGCCTTTTTCATGTTATCTATCCTCCTTCTTTAATAGAATGTAATTGTATCTTTAGTTCAGTAATTCTCTCTCGGCTCTCTTCAGGATTTTGGATATTTCCTTTTGAGCATCCTGAGGTATGGGTGCAGGCTTGTGTGTGGCCAGTATTTCCTTTATTTTTTCATGAGCCACTTCGTCGAGTCGTCTGGAGCCTTTCTGCTCCCATGTTTCGAAGCTATCCATATTGCCAATCTTCGGAGCCCATCTTTCCCTGAAATGCTGCAGTGTGTGTTTTTCACCTAAGAATGTTCCGCCGGGGCCGACCTTATGTATGACGTCCAGGGCTAAAGTGTTGTCGTTTACTTCCAGCCCGCGCGCATATCCCAGGGCATAATCTATAATTTCGTTGTCGATAACCATGGCCTCAGCAGATCCCATACGTGAATCTTCCAATGCTCCTAAACCGAGAATGATGTCAGGGGGGGTGTCCATAAGCATGTACGTGATAAGAAGTATGGCTTTTTCGTATCCGTCCTGCACATCGGGAATTTTGGAGGCAGAGCAAGAAGCCTCCACCTGTGTTGGCAAGCCATAGTATTGTGATAACTGGGCAAGTCCCATGCTCATGAGGTAAGCCTCGGGGGAATGAATTCCTGCCCCTGTTTTGAAGTCCACAGTGCCGACGTCGGCAGAATACACCACTGGTGCTCCGGGATTGGCAAATTGCAGGATTACAAGGTAGCCCAGGGATTCAGCATTATCAATAACCATTGCGCCAGCCAGCGTGGCGGGGCTTGTCTCGCCCAGCATGGGCATAGACCATATAATGACAGGGATACCAGCTTTAGAATATTCCAGAGCGGCGTCTGTTCTTCCATTGGTATAGCTGAGAGGGGAAATGGGACATATAGCTGTTGAAAAAATAGGTCTTTTCCTCAGTTCATCTGTGCTACCAACAATGCCCGCAGCGATTTCAATTTCATATTGAGCCTGTCTGGCGGTTAGTGCACCTGCAGTGAAGTGCTTTTCTGTATTGCTCATGCGGGTATACATGCCAATTATGCCCTGCATGGGTTCTGGCATATCCAGGGCGGATTCCATGGAGACGATATGAACGTGGTCGAGGTAATCAGCTATTACTGAGGAGCGGGCAATATCTGCGGCCGTTGAGTATCGGTTCTTGCTGTTTTCCCAGTCCAGGGTAAATGGGGAGCCTCCGTCGGCACAAAAATGTGACTCCCTTTTATCCAGCATAAAATCGTTTTTCGGGTTCCTGGCGGCGTACTTAATGGCCTTTGGTGCCATGTTCAATGCCTCTTCAACCAGGTTTCGGGGGATGGTTACATGGTGCTTTACATAGTCAACCTTCGCTCCTGCTTCCTTTAGAGTGTCGAGAGCCTGTTTGCTCTCGACTTTGATGCCTGTGTTCTCCAGGACCTTTAGTGATGCAGTATGAATAGCTTCTATCTTGTCTTCGGGTAGAAATCTTATTCTGGGTTTAATCATTCTTTTGCTCCTTCTTGTATTTAATTAACACAGCCTGCACTACCATGCAGGCTGTGGATAGCCACTGTCTGAGGCTTGTGACACAGTTTTATTGTAGCATATTCCTTTTTATTAGCATGCTCTGATTAACATGGTAATGATATACTACGAGATAGATATTTCTCTTGACGATACCTCGTGGAATTTTAACGGAGCGCCCATGTCGGCACCAATCTTGAAAAACCTTGCAGGGTCAACGCACTCAGGCGCAATTACCCCATTCGGAGCTTCTCCGCTCACGCACATCTTTGCAGCTATGACCGATGGCAGGGCTACCATAATCTCGGCAGTGCCGAATTTCTTGAACAGGTATGCGTTTTGCTCGGCAGTCATGGAGGGCATCGATAATGTGTAGGTCACTTTTTCTCCAGAACTGGCTCCTTTCACTTCTACTACAATGCTATAGGCATCTGCAGTGGCACGGAGCTTGGCGGTTTCTTCGCTTTCGCTGAGGAATGTAGCTACCGGCTGTCGCACCAGTTTCATCAACACGTGTATTGGTGCTACTTTGTTTCCCTTTACATCTATCGGCTTATAGCTGGCGAATCCCATCTTCACTAGTGCGCCTGCTATGGGGTCTATGGGATATTTGAAGTCGCAGTACCTGATGCCTTTTCCGATGAAACGGGGCAGGGTTAAGGGTTCTTCGTGTGAGTGGTAGGCAACTGAGGCTGGCCCAACCGGCTCGGGGAAGGGATATTCCTCAGAGCCACTAAATGGGGGATATTCCTTGTATTCTCCGTTCTCGAAGACTATCGGTTTATCGGCGTAATCGGTAAGTGCTATTTCAGGAGACCATGTTGGCTCCCATCCGCTGACTATCTCTTTGGGTTTCTCCAGAGCTCTGCCGCAAAGTCTGATTCGTATCTCGTCCACTTTATTCATCTTGTCGCAGGCATATCGTGCCATCACATTGGTGATTCCAGGCGAGGCTCCGCAGCAGGTAAACGCAGTTAAGCCAGCCTTCTTGAATTCGTTATTGGTTTTCTCAAATTGACTTTCGCTGTCAAAAAACCCTGCAGCGTCGACATAGTGCGAACCCGTGTTCAGGGCAGCTTCTATTATGTTCTCGTTAAATTCACACAATGTTAGGTTGATAATGACATCCGCTCCACTGGAAGCTTGTTCAATCTCCCTTATTTTGCTGGCATTGAGTCTCACAACAGTGACTTTGTCGCTTTTGATTTTGTTTTTTACCCTGGTGGCTAAATCTATATCTATGTCACCCAGCACAATCTTTGAGACATCTTCCTGCCTGGCTAAAATTGAAACACAGGGACCACCCTGCGCCCCAGCTCCTATTACCAGTACCTTTTTCATGTTGCTCCTCCTGTTCTCCTTGTTTTACTTGCATTACAGGTTATATTTACCTGCTTAATGGCAATATATCATCTATTTTCACCATTGTCGATGCATAATTTCTGTCGTCAATACAGAATGAGTTTGAGGAAAGAGAGCGGAAATGGCGACAACAGCTCCACCCTCTCCTCTCAGCAACCGCTTTTCGAGGGTTCCTGCCGCCATCGCCATTTAAGACACAAGCAGTGTTGTTTCAGGGAATACTAGTCCCGCAGATAATTATTTCAGGTGGCACTTCAGGATGCTCCAGGCATTCAACCAGGATACAGGACCGCCTATTTCCTGCACCCAGCCCTCAAACTTATCAGTCCTGTAAGCAGTAATGATTTCCTCCCTGACCAGGAAGATACGTGCCAAATCCTCAGCCATGAGTTCCTGCATCTCGTATAGAATCGCCTTCTTTTCTTCCATGTCTTTTGCGCAGGCATTATCAACATACAGTTGATTAAAACGAGGATTGTCCCAGTAAGTTGGGTTCCACCAGTCTCCTCCGGAACCCCAACCCACATCTTCCTCCCACACCCAATCTGACCATGGATCGGGGGATGGGTCTTCAACGTACAGGAACATCTCTAATCCTTCACTCATGGGATCATACAGAAAATTCAGAAAGGTGTCAGGGTCCATTGCATGAAAGTCAGTCTGTATGCCTATCGCCGGAAGCATCTCATCGATTAGAGTACACGCCTTAACGTAGGTAGTCGATGTCGCTGAAGTCGTCAGGTCAAAGACAAGATTTTCCCCTGTGGTCGGGTCATTCCTTATCCCATCTCCATCCGTGTCCAGATAACCTGCTCCGTCCAGAATCTCATTAGCCTTGTCAGGGTCATAGTCATATTGTGGCAAGTCAGGATTATGCATTGGGCTCTCGGGAAGGCACCAGGAATCACATCTCTCTCCATATCCCCCCCATGCCATGTCTATAAGCCTGTCACGGTCTATACCGTAGGCAATGGCATATCTTACAGCCTTATCCTGTAATGGCCCATCGGGGTAAAGATTGAATGCTAGATAAGACTCTGAAATTCCCCCCACGGTCTCAATTTTGATGTCCTGATTTGCTTCTAGATCTTCACGAGCAAGAGGTGGAACAGACGAGTTGCCAAACACATCCACTTCACCCGATTGCAACGCCATAAGCAGAGTATCCCTATTCCCGTAGTACCTGAAAACCACCTCATCCACATATGGTCTCTCTCCCCAATAGTCTTCATTGGTCACCAACCACATGTACTGGTCAGGTTTGAATTCCTTTAGCTTGAATGGCCCCGAGCCGATTGACTCCTCGTTCTTAAATGACAGTATGTCATCTTTATAGGGCTCAAAGATGTGCTTGGGAAGTATCGGTTCCCACATCCACCAACCAGGAGGAGTGACAGTCGAAAGTGGTATATCATGCACAACTTTGATTGTGTAATCATCGATAACCTCGATTTCCTCCCAAACCTTGTTGTAGGCACCCCATCCGGGTGTCTTCCCATATAAATACTCAAATGTAAATGCCACATCCTCTGCTGTCACTGGCACACCATCATGAAATGTCGCATTCTCCACCAGATGTATTGTCCACGTCGTTCCGTCTTCTGACACTTCATAGCTCTTGGCTAGCCTGGGCCAGAACGTATAAGTATCCATAGATGTGTCAAGCCTGTTATAATGTGCCAGATCATCATAGATTAACATCAAGTAGAGACACCCCCAGTTGGTCCACTCCAACTTCATGTCCATTACCGTGCTATCTATCGGCATCGTGAACCCGATATTCAACCTCCCCCCATACTTTATTTCCTCTTCGTCCGGTGGTGGAGTCACCTCTTCGTCCGGTGGTGGAGTCACCTCTTCCTCTGCCGGTGGAGTCACCTCTTCGTCTGTCGCAGGAGCACATTGCATCATCGGAACAGTTAAGCTAAGTAGCAATATCACTGTCCCAACTACAGTTAACAAGTGTTTCTTTTTAGACATTTTCCTCCTCTTTACCAGGCTATTCATTACTTGCTTTGAATTTTATATGTTTATATTATTTACAATATCCTACCTCCTCATATTAAATCTTGCTTTCCTTCATTCCCTAAACTGCACCCTTTTACTAATCTACAGCATTAGTAGTGTTTTCTCAACCCCCCCTTTTTTTGCTGCTGGGTCAATGGGCTATGCTCGTTTATATGACGAGTGACACATTCTCCCAGCTTAGCAAGGCTTGATTTAGCTCTGGTATATTGAAGTTGGCATCTGTTACCTGGGAGAATTCCCCTGTATGTATTCTTTGTGTTCTTTCTACCTGTGCTATCCTTGTTAGTATGATAGTATTAGCGATCCTGATTGTGCGTGGTCTATTAGGGTGGATAGGGCAAGCACTTGTAACAGCGATTGTATCAGTAGCAGTTTACCATATAGTAAGTGCCATTGAATGGAAAGTGAATTCAGCAAGTAAAATGACCTCGTAAGAGAAGTAAATATCCAAGGGCATAGCTTTTAGCTATGCCCTTATTCTTGAGTTAATAAGGAGGTTTTAGTGAGGAAAGAAGCAGTTTCAGTGGCTTTGAAGCTCATATCCAGGAAGGGGGCATAAGTGGGCACATATTGTGTACTGACTTAACTAAACAGGCTTTTGTTACTTATGCCCAGCATTTGGGATTTTTCTTTAATATATCGTGCATAGCGGCCAACCAGAAGCATGATGCTGATGGTACACAGAGGATTATCGAGAGTATCGACTGGAAGACCAAGATGAATGCGATAGCCCGAATAGCCGGGCCGAATGTCATCGGTGGCCAATTATGCTGTATAACCCGGTAATTACTATGAAAAGAGGCGAGACAGGGTTTTGTTTCTATGTCGCCTCCTTTCTCGTTACCAGGGCTTAAAAGGATACTCTGTTTGTGCTGACTCCAACATGCCCAGCTGAGCACCGCCCATCCATAAGTGGACAATGATAATATCACGGAGATATCTTTCCAGATGGTAATCCACCGAATATCCATAGGACCCCATCAATTCTATGCAGCCAAGTATGACCTCTATAGCTGTTGAAGTTGCAAACACCTTTGCAGCAGATGATTCTCCTATCTGTGCAGTTGATACTACCTCCCCATATATCTCAGGATGATCAAATTTGCCAGCAACGTATAGGGAATAAGCTCTGGCGGCCCTGATTTTCATAGCCATTTCCCCGATTTTAGCCGCAAAGTAGGCTCTTTCTCTAACAGGTTTCCCTACTATAAATCTATCTTTGGTATAGTCTTCTACAATCTCAAGGCATGCTTGTGCTGCTCCTACACCTTTTATACCATCACAAAAACGCGCGGCTAGCATGCGATGAAAAACTCTGGCTCCCTCTCCCCCTGGTCTGCCTGTACAATATTCCTCGGCAACCTTTGCATTGTCAAAATACATAGAAGCATTTCTATCCGTATATATGAAGCCCATCTTTTCCTCTGGTTTTCCAAAAGATATACCTGGCGTATCTTTTGGAACACTGATAATGCATATCCCTTCATCGCCTTTCCCAGGATCTGTTGTGCAAACAGTGCTGTAGAACTCAGAATTACCAGTGTTACTAGCCCATATCTTTTGCCCGTTTATTACCCAGTGTCCATCTATAAGTTCAGCTCTTGTCTGGATAGTATGCCCACGCTGGCAACGGTCTTCCATATTACAACCACCAGCAGGCTCAGTCATTTCAAATGCAGCATGGTGAATCTCATCTCTGCAAAACATAGGGGCATATCTCTGTAACGTTGCTTTATTATTGGTCATCAGTGCGGGCAAAAAAGCCCACGAATTCACGCCAAAATAGGAAGATATGCCAATGTCACCCCGTGCCAACTCCTCTTGCATAATATTGTATGTTACAAAAGAATTGGGGCCCAACCCTCCATATTTTTCTGGGAACCCGGCTCTACCGCATCCAAGGCGTGTGAGGCCAAGCACAACTTCATTAAAAGTTGCTTCAGCTAATTCCTCATCTCTATGAAAGCCCCCATCCAAATTTTGCCGTACATTGCCAACCAGTATATGTTTATTTACATACTCATGTAAGGTGTTTGCCAGCATTATATCTTGCTCCGTGGCCAATTCTACCTGGCCGTATTTCATTACAGGGTCTCTTGCTCTAGCCATACTTATACCTCCCTTTATTAGATTCTGAATAGCTTACAGGTTCTGTAATAGCTTTATCTGGAAATTTCCCATGCCGATTCACGGCGAACTGGCATGGGTATTCTTTGGCTGTCGCACTGGTGGTAAACTCAGTTTATACCACTACCAATATCCTGTACTGGTTACTGGTTTATGATATTGGTATTGCATTCGTGTCAAATCATTTAACGAGCTAACCCAACTTCGGGTCGTTGAATCATATAAGATCTTACCGAATGAGGCGATAATCTTTTGAGTGGGTTAATTTGCCGGTCTTTATCCTTTCCCGCATAAGCC
>JAGGZD010000020.1 GCA_021162245.1 Dehalococcoidia bacterium
TGCAATGCTGACGAAGGTGACCCCGGCGCTTACATGAACAGATCTGAACTGGAGGGAAATCCACACGCAGTTTTAGAAGGGATGGCCATCGCTGGATACGCGATTGGTGCCAGCAAAGGATACATATATGTTAGAGCTGAATATCCGCTTGCGGTGGAGACTCTAAAAGTAGCACTTGCTCAAGCAAGGAAATATGGATTCTTAGGGCAAAATATCTTTGGCACTGATTTCAATTTTGATATTGAGCTTTTCCTTGGCTCTGGAGCGTTCGTATGCGGAGAAGAAACTGCTCTATTAGCATCATTAGAACAAAAAAGGGGGAATCCCAGACCAAGACCTCCCTTTCCGGCAAACGAAGGCTTGTTTGGAAAGCCTACCGTGATAAACAATGTCGGGACTTTGTCAAATATACCTCTTATTATTCAAAATGGTGCGTCGTGGTGGGGTTCGGTTGGAACAGAAGGTACTAAAGGCACGAAGGTATTTTCGCTAACTGGCAAGATAAATAACACCGGCTTAATTGAAGTTCCAATGGGGATTACTCTTGGTGAAGTAGTTTTTGATATTGGTGGAGGGATTCTCAACGGGAAGAAATTCAAAGCAGCTCAATTAGGTGGCCCTTCAGGTGGGTGCGTCCCTGCCGAATACCTGAACATGCCTATCGACTACGAATCTCTTAAAGAAATCGGCTCTATGATGGGGTCTGGAGGCATGGTTGTCTTAGATGAGGATTCCTGCATGGTGGATACAGCGAGATTCTTCTTGGAGTTTGATAAGGATGAGTCCTGTGGGAAGTGTCTCCCCTGTCGCAGAGGGCTACCACTAATGATAGATACTCTGACCAAGATCACGGAAGGTAAGGGGAAAATAGAAGACTTAGAATCTTTGGAAAACTTGGCGACAGGTGTGGCAAAGACGGCACTGTGTGCATTAGGACAAACCGCTGCCAATCCTACTTTAAGTACCATTCGCCATTTCAGAGATGAATACGAAGCGCATATAATTGACAAAACATGCCCTGCTGGCATTTGTGCCTCTCTATTTAGAACTAAATGTCAGAACGCTTGCCCCATAAGCCAAGATGCACCTACCTACCTGGCGTTGGTAAAAGAAGGTAAATTTGAGGAAGCTTACAAAGTAATCAGACAGAGAAATCCTCTTCCTCTTGTATTAGGAAGAGTATGTAATCACCCCTGTGAATCTAAGTGTGAGCGGGGAAATCTGGATGAGCCAGTAGCAATCAGACATATAAAGCGGTTTGTGGCTGATTACGCTTACGAGAATCATTTTGAATATAACCCTCAGCCAAAACAGATGAGAAATGAAAGAATTGCCATTGTGGGTTCTGGCCCTGCGGGGCTCTCGGCCGCTTACGACCTGGCAATAGATGGCTACGAGGTTACTATTTTTGAGGCGTTGCCAGTTGCTGGGGGAATGCTCGCCGTGGGCATTCCAGAATACAGATTGCCAAATAGTATCCTTAATTATGAAATAGAACGAATAAAGAAAATGGGGGTTGAAATTAAGCTAGATACCCGCATCGAAACTATCGAAGATTTATTTAGTAAAGAATTTAAAGCAGTATTACTGGCTATAGGAGCTCATAGTGAGAGAAAAATGGATATTCCAGGGGAAAGCTTAAAGGGAGTTTATTGGGGAGTAGAATTTCTACGCAGCGCAAACTTAGGCAAACAAGTAGAGCTTGGAAAGAGCGTCATTGTGATCGGAGGAGGGAATAGTGCAATGGATTGCGCACGCGTAGCAAAAAGAATGGGAGCGGATGTGAGGATAGTGTACAGAAGAGAAAGAAAAGACATGCCCGCGATAGAAGAAGATATCGAAGCCGCTGAACAAGAGGGCATCAAAATAGATTGCCTCAGTACTCCGATTGAGGTCATGGGAGACAGCAAAGTCAACAAGGTGAAATGTGCAAGGATGGAACTTAGAGAATTTGATAGAAGCGGTAGGAGAAAACCTTATAAAATCGAAGGCACTGAATACATAATCGAGGCCGATGCAGTCATAGAATCAATTGGCCAATTCCCAGAAAGTGATTTTCTGGATAGAAGCAAGATAAAACTAGCCAGAAATAGAACTATAATAGTAGACCAAAGAACCCTGGCAACCAATGTGGAAGGCGTATTCGCTGGCGGAGACGCAGTCTCAGGCCCTCTTACAGTTGTAAGTGCAGTTGCTGCGGGGCAGCGAGCCGTGTCCTCAATCAAAAGGTACTTGAGAGGAGAAGCTTTGGGGCCCATACCAGATAGAGAAGACCAGGAAAGGTATCAAATTCCATTTGCATCTGATGAAGAACCACAGGAAAAACCACGAGTGAAAATTAAAGAAAGTGACCCGAGAACAAGAACTGCAAACTTCCAGGAAACTATATCTAATTATTCAAAGGAAGAAGCAATGGAAGAAGCAGCAAGATGCCTCAGATGCGATGCTGAATTAAGCTAAAGGAGCAATATTAAAATGGTGAAGATACTCATTAATGAAAAGGTTTGTGAAGTTAAAGAAGGGGCGAATCTGCTAGATGTTTGTGAGGAAAACGGGTTCAAAATCCCACACCTGTGTTATAAGAAGGGACTAAGCACCGTCGGAGCCTGCAGGCTTTGCCTGGTTAAGGTTAAAGGAATGCGAGGCCTTGTACCATCATGCTGTACAGTGGTAACTGATGAAATGGAAGTCATAACTGAGGACGAGGAGCTCAACAGCTTGCGACGATTGAATTTAGAAATGATTCTATCAGAGCATGAACACAATTGCCTGACTTGCGAAAGCAACGGACATTGTGAGCTACAGGATTTAATTTACCAGTTCGGCATTGATGAAGTACGTTTTCCAATGAATAAGGAATCTAAGCCAATAGACGATTCCAGCGAGGTAATCAGGAGAGATCCCAATAAGTGTATTCTTTGCGGACGTTGCGTACGTGCCTGTGCAGAAATCGCAGGACGGAATATTCTGGAGTTTACAAACCGCGGCCCAGCGGTAGTCATCGGCGCTGCAGCAAATGAGCCATTGGCTCAGACTGATTGTGCCTCGTGCGGAGCCTGTCTCCAGGCTTGCCCCACTGGAGCGCTAACGGAGAAATCATCGCGCTTCCAGGGAAGGAATTGGGAATTACAGAAAATCCAGACCACATGTCCTTATTGTGGGGTCGGCTGCCAGCTAGAATTGAATATCAAGGATAACAAGCCCGTAAAAGTTTATGCAGTTGAAGATGGGCCTGATAATAAGGGACACGCTTGCGTTAAAGGGCGCTTTGGCCTCGACTATGTTAACCACCCCGACCGACTTACCACTCCCTTAATTAAGCGAAATGGCAAATTCGAACAAGTAACTTGGGACGAAGCCCTGGATTTGGTTGCCAGTAAATTTGGGGAGATCAAAAATAATTATGGCAGCAATGCATTAGCTGGATTCTCATCAGCAAAATGCACTAATGAGGAGAATTACCTGTTTCAAAAATTCGTTCGCTCCTGTTTCGGCACGAACAACGTGGACCATTGTGCTCGCCTTTGCCATGCATCTACTGTAGCAGGCCTTGCCTGGGCTTTTGGCAGTGGCGCAATGACTAACTCAGTTCGCGAGTTTGAGAAATCGGATGTCGTGCTGATAACAGGATCTAATACTACTGAATCCCACCCTGTGATCGGTGACATGCTCAAACATTCCGTAACATATGGCAACTTGAAATTAATTGTAGTAGATCCTCGCCAGATAGAGATAGCAAAATATGCCCAGGTCTGGATGAGGCAGAGAGGCGGAAGCGACGTTGCCTGGATCAATGGGCTGATGAATGTAATCATAACTGAGGGGCTACATGATCAGGAATTCATACATAGCCGCACAGAGAACTTCCAGGAATTTAAGAAAGTGGTTTCTAAGTATACTCCTGAGAAGGTGGAGAAAATTACAGGCATCCCCATGGATAAGCTGGTCGCTGCAGCAAGGCTATACGCAAAAGCAGAGAGAGCTTCGATCATTTTTGCAATGGGCATAACACAGCATACCACCGGCACAGACAATGTTAAATCCCTGGCTAACCTGGCTATGCTCACAGGAAATATTGGCAGAGAGGGCACCGGTGTTAATCCCCTGCGGGGACAAAGCAATGTCCAGGGTGCCTGTGACTTAGGTGCTTTGCCTAATGTATACTCAGGCTACCAGAAAGTCAGTGACCCTCAAATCAAAGAGAAATTTGAGAAAGCGTGGAAGACAGAGCTTTCTCCTGATGCAGGGTTGACCATAGTGGAAATAGTAGATGCAGCCAGTAAAGGAACAATCAAGGGGCTTTACATAATGGGTGAAAACCCTATGCTTAGCGACCCCAATCTCAATCATGTAAAGCAAGGATTAAAGAATCTAGATTTCCTGGTAGTCCAGGATGTTTTTCTGACAGAAACAGCGCAAATGGCTGATGTAGTCTTGCCAGGCGTTACCTCTTTCGAGAAAGATGGAACCCTCACTAACACTGGGCGCAGAATCCAGCGCGTCCGCAAAGCTATTTCTGAAGCTGGTCAAAGCAATCAAGACTGGAAGATCATATGTGAAATAAGTCAAAGAATGGGGTATCCAATGAATTATAATTCGCCTGCAGAGGTAATGGAGGAAATTGCTTCCCTGACCCCTATTTATGGCGGAGTTCATTATGACCGACTGGCCAGTAACAATGGTCTACAATGGCCATGCCCAAGTCGTGACCACCCAGGCACACCTTATCTGTATAAAGATAAATTTACCAGGCCAAATGGAAAAGGCTTCTTTAGCCCTATAGACTATATACCCCCTGCGGAACTCCCTGATGAAGAATATCCCTTCTTGCTCAACACAGGTAGGATTCTCCAACATTTCCATACAGGGTCTTTATCCCGACGAGCAAAAGCCCTAGACAACCTTGTTAAAGAAGGATTCCTGGAAATGAACCCACAGGATGGCAAAGATTTGAAACTCAATGATAACGATTGGGTAAGAGTAAACTCGCGCCGTGGCGAGATCAAAGTGAAAGTAAAATTTACCAACAGGGTGAATGCAGGACAAGTCTTTATGCCATTCCATTTCACCGAATCAGCAGCAAATCTCTTGACTAACGATGCTCTGGATCCTGTGGCTAAAATTCCTGAGTTCAAAGTCTCAGCGGTAAAGGTAGAAAAACTAAGCTAAGTAGATCAGCAATCCTGCCATAGCATAAGAAAAAGGGCTTGCCTGAAACAGGCAAGCCCTTTTAGTAACGGAAAGAAAGCTTTCTTTAACCTTCTACCTCTTCTTCTGTTGTGGGACAGGGCAAGCTTCTGCTTTAACCCGCTCACCATAGACATACCAGTAAATCACACCAACAAATACACTACCACCTACAATGTTCCCCAAGGTAACTGGAATAAGATTTGTAACAAAAAACTGACCCCAAGTTACAGCAGCGCCATAGAAGATACCCACTGGGATAAAGAACATGTTGGCGATACTGTGCTCAAAGCCAAGAGCCACGAAAGCCATAATTGGAAACCAGATACCCCATATTTTGCCAATGGTATCTTCTGAGGCAACGGCAAGCCATACTGACAGGCAAACCAGCCAGTTACAACCAACACCTTTAAGGAAGAGCAGCCAAAAACCTTGGGATACCTTTGCTTCAGCAATGCCAATAGTAGTAGCCAACCATGGATCTTTAGCTAATAGACCGGTTAAATAAGCCAAGAAGAAAGCCACAAAAAGTGATCCTATGAAATTACCAAGGTAAGACACTCCCCAATTTCTGGCACAGGAAGTCCATCTTATTTTTTTGGACAGAGCTGCTGGGATACAACAAGCAGTGTTGCCTGTAAATAACTCGGCACCAGCGATCACAACAAGTATCAATCCAACAGGGAATACAGCACCAAAAATAAACTTTTGCAACCCTGGATTTGCTTCTTTGATACCTGGCACGCCACCACCAACCACAATGGCCAACAGCCCACCAAAAGCTATAAACGCTCCTGCCAAAAACCCCAAAGTCAGCAACTGGCCAAACGTTAGGTTTGCCTTGGCGCAACCAACAGCATCAATCGCCCCAACCGTATCTTTAGGTGATTTAAAAGACATTCTCTAGTTCCCTCCTTATTTTATCTCCTTATCACACGAACGCCCATTGTATCAATACTCTGTGGGAATGTCAAAGCTACGAATTGAATCATCTAAAATCGAACCGAAGGTATTTAAGATATGCTCTGGCTAGCGCTATAAAGGAGGTTAAGCCAGGCAATGGAGAGAATGGACATGCACGCGAGGGATGAATATCTAAAGGTAA
>JAGGZD010000104.1 GCA_021162245.1 Dehalococcoidia bacterium
CCCTTCGGAGATCTCTTCCTGGGCAGTGATTGCTCTACCGCTACCGCTGCCCCTATCCCCGCTTTCCTGTACAGCTCTACCAATAATGCTGTTCCCGCCCATGGCGTTACTTCCTCCTCAAGTCCTCCAGTGAGTGTAACCCCCAATGTACTTCTCTTTTTCATGCCTTTCATCTTTTAGGTGAAAATTTATCACATGCCCCTTAGCTTTGCTATATATCTATCACTCACGGATTAAGGGATAGCGTGTTGATGTTCTATGAAATTGTTATACTATGAAGGTAATGTGGGTATACTATAAATCTAGGATTTTTTGTTTACATCCAGTTGTAATGATGATATGGTTGCTTTTCCCCCTAATTCTGCTTTTATGAGGCATAAGTGTATTGAGATGAGAAAACGAATTGCTAAGCTGGTATCTAATATCCTCAACCCATTCTTAATGGGGATGATATTAATTTTGTCAGCCTCGTTCAGTGGGGGTTTTAATACGCGCGAGTCTATTAAATGGGCACTGGTTCTGATTGCCTTTAATGTGTTGCCTATATTCTTATTTATTATCTGGCTGGTTCGACATAATAAACTGGATGACATTTTTATCAATATTCGCAAACAGCGGCTCAATATTTATTTATTAGGTATTGCTCTGGTTGGCGCGAGTTGCATTATTCTTCTTTGCTTTGAGGCACCTCCAATGCTGCTGGCCTTATTTGTTGCCTTCTTTTCAGTGGGCGTGGTATTCATGTGCATCAATAACTGGTGGAAGGTGAGTGTTCATACTGCCTCCATTGCTTCTGTTGCAGCGGCGTTGCTCATCATATATGGCCTTAGAGCTATAGCATTTATAATGTTGGTCCCTTTAGTAGCCTGGGCAAGGGTAGAATTGGGAAAGCACTCATTGGCTCAGGTGGTTACTGGAGCCCTTTTGGCGCCTTCAATGCTGGTGGCAGAAGTTCACTTGTTTGGTTTGGTTTAGATGCTGGAAGCTGCTATCTGGTTAACTCATCTTTGTGACTTTATTTGCTTTAAGTTATTGCGTACTTTAGCTATAATTGCAGAAGTATTAGTGTAGATTATGCCACGTTACTTTATTTGGACAATCGGCTGCCAGATGAACAAGGCAGAATCACAGTGGATAGCCAGTTATTTGGATTCTATTGGCTATCAAGCTTGTGCTGCTTTTCAGGAAGCTAACCTGGTGGTGCTTAATACTTGTGTGGTGAGACAGAGTGCCGAGGATAAGGTTTTAGGTACTCTAGGTTTGTTGAAGGGGCTGAAGAAAGAGCACCCGGGGCTCTCTTTGCTGGTTACTGGCTGTTTTGTTGATTCTAACATTGAGGAATTGAAGAGACGATTTCCCCACGTTGATTGTTTCTTTAAACCTGGAGCTTACTATGAATTAATTGACTGGTTTCAGGGACAAGGCATTTCTACACTGGGGCAGGAAATAAACTTTTCTAAATCTTCGCCATCACCATGTGCTTTTGTTCCTATTATTCAGGGCTGTAACAATTTCTGCTCCTATTGTATTGTCCCGTACAGAAGGGGCAGAGAGGTGAGCCGCCCTTTGGAAGAGATAGTCTGCGAAGTTGAAGCATTAGTAAAACAAGGGATAAAAGAGGTAACTTTGCTGGGACAGAATGTTAATTCCTATGGGCACGATCTACCCACCAATCCTGATTTAGCTGATTTGCTAACCGAGTTAAACAGCATTGATAATATATCCAGGATTCGCTTTTTGACCAACCATCCTAAAGATTTGAGCCAAAAACTCATTGGAGCTATAGCGTCTCTGGATAAGGTTTGTGAGCATGTGGAGTTACCTGTTCAATCGGGTGATGATGACGTACTGAGGGCTATGAAACGTGGATATTCCGTGGAACGATACCGCAAGCTTGTTTTAGCTATTCGACATTGTATTCCTCAGCTATCTTTGAGCACAGATATCATCGTAGGCTTCCCTGGTGAAACTGAGGAACAATTTGGGCACACCTTCTCTTTGCTTGAAGAGATGAGATTTGACGTAGTTCATGTAGCTGTTTACTCTCCACGCCCTGGGACTATTGCCTGGCGAAAATATAAGGATAGTGTTAGTCTGGAAGTTAAAAAACAGAGGTTCAATAAAATCGAGCGGCTTCAAACTAATATTGCTACTGAGATAAATTCTATCTATCAGGGCAAGATAGTGGAAGTATTGGTGGAAGGTAAAAAAAAGGGAAAGTGGTATGGGCGCACCAGAAATGATAAACTAGTTTTTTCTCAAGGGGGTAATGATTGTTCGGGGCAGTTAATAGAAGTCAAGATTGAGAAATTCAGCCCTTGGGCATTGCAGGGCAAGGTAGTTAATTAAAAAGGAGGAATGTAATGGAACAACTCGGAAGTATGGCTCCAATGATTCTGTTTCTGGTGTTAATCTTTGCCATGATGTATTTCCTTATGATTAGACCGCAACGGAAAAAACAGAAAGAACATGAACAAATGGAGAGTGAGCTTAAAAGGGGGGACAAAGTGGTTACCATTGGCGGAATCTATGGGCGGATTGACAGCGTGAGTGAAATTAGTGTGGTTTTGAAGGTAGAGTCAGGAGCAACCATCAGAGTAGCTAAAAAGAGTATAGCTGGTAAGCAAACAGAAAAATAAGACAGGAAAGCAATGTTAACCCGAACCTCTTGCGAGTGAACTAGATAGTTGGATAATCTCAAACAAGCCAGAGAAAAAATAGCTAAGCTAAAAGAGGAGCTGCAGGCCGTTATTGTGGCTCACAATTATCAGCGCCCTGAAGTGCAGGATGTTGCTGATTTTACTGGTGACTCTCTTGAGTTAGCGCGAAAGTGTGTTGGAATTGAGGCAGAGGTAATTGTCTTCTGTGGTGTTCGCTTTATGGCTGAGACAGCAGCTATTCTTAACCCAGCTTCTACGGTGCTTTTGTCTTATCCTGATGCTGGCTGCCCTTTAGCGGATACGATTGATATCGGAAGCTTGAGACAGTGGAAACATAGGTATCCTGACGCTGCAGTAGTTGCTTATATCAACACTACTGCAGCAATCAAGGCAGAAAGCGATATCTGTTGCACCTCTGCTAACGGAGTTGAAATAGTAAACATGGTGCCTAACGGGGAAATCCTTTTTGTTCCTGACCGGAATTTGGGGCATTATGTCTCCACGAAGGTTGGCAAGAAGATAGTCCTTTACCATGGCTTCTGTTATGTTCACGATAGTGTTACTGTTGAACAAGTAATGTTAGCCAGACAACGTTATCCTCAAGCTAAAGTATTGGTTCATCCTGAATGTCGTCCTGAAGTTATAAATCTGGCTGATGCTGCTTTAAGTACTTCACAAATGCTTCGTTATACCAGAGAGAGCAGCTGCAAGATTTTTCTCATTGGCACAGAGGAAGGAATGCTATATCCACTGAGAAAGCAAAACCCAGAAAAGGAATTTCACAGCATAGTCAAGAACTTTATCTGTACTGATATGAAGAAGACTACGCTGGAAACGATTGTGGAAGTTATGCAGGCAAGGGGCAATGTGGTCACTGTTCCTGAGGAGATAAGCGTGAAGGCCAAGCAAGCTATTGATAAAATGCTTGCCATACCATAAAAGGGAAACAAGTGAGTTATTATGATTACATAGTGGTGGGCAGTGGCATTGCAGGGCTTTACATTTCTTTGCTTGCTATAGAACATGGCAGTGTTCTTGTCCTGACCAAGGGCACCATTGAAGATTGCAACACTAGATATGCTCAAGGAGGAGTTGCTGTTGCCATAGGCAAAGATGATTCTCCTGAGCTTCACTTCAAGGATACTATAGCTGCTGGGGATGGCTTAAGTGACGTCGAGGCGGCGCATATCTTAACGAGCGAAGCTGCTGATTGTATTGCTGACTTAATTAAACTTAAAGTTCCTTTCGATACCCTGAATGGTGAAATTGCTTTGACCAGAGAAGCAGCTCATAGCGTGTCGCGTGTTATCCATGCCGGCGGTGATGCTACTGGTGAACATATCGAAGTTACTTTAAGCAAGCAGGTGCGTTCTGCTCCGATTGAAGTTATGGAATACTGCTTGGTCAGTGGGATTTTAGTGGATAAAGGGGAAGTAAAAGGCGTGAGTGCCGTTGATTGCCGAGTTGGTTCAGTCGAGGAATACACATGTCGATTTCTTATTCTGGCTACTGGTGGCGTCGGGCGGCTGTTTAAATATACCACTAATTCCGATGTAGTTACTGGAGATGGGGTAGCTTTAGCTTTCGAGGCAGGCGCCGAGATTAGAGATATGGAGTTTTTCCAATTCCATCCTACAGTGCTCCGTTTACCGGGAGTGGCTCCTTTTCTTATCTCGGAAGCGGTGAGGGGGGAAGGTGGCATACTCAGGAATGCGGGAGGTCGTCGTTTTATGACAGATTACGCTTCTGAGGCTGAACTGGCGCCCAGGGATGTAGTGGCTCGGAGCATTGTATATGAGATGCGAAAGACAGGTAGCGATAGGGTATTTCTAGATGTTACGCATTTACCACCGCAGTTAATTACCACCCGTTTCCCTCATATCTATCGTTTTTGTATGGAGCATGGCTTAGATATTACTAAAGAGTTTATCCCGGTGGATCCAGCAGCTCATTACCTTATGGGAGGGGTAAAAGTGAATGCCTGGGGAGAGACGAATATATCGGGGATATTTGCTGCAGGTGAAACTGCTTGTACAGGAGTGCATGGAGCTAATAGACTGGCATCGAATTCTTTGCTTGAAGCAGTTGTTTTTAGTAAGCGGATAGTGCAGAGAACTGCCTCCATTTACTATTCTAAAGGTGAAGAGCAGGGCAAGAACCTCAAACGGGACTCCTCTCTTTCACATGAAGTGGGATCTGATATCTCTTGCTTCCTCCCCAGCCGTGAAGTGTTACCCAGTACAGCACCATTTAATCTACCCAATTTGCAGTCTCTTATGTGGGATAAGGTGGGCATCATCCGCTCGGCTGAGAATCTCAACGAGGCTGCAAATATTCTGGCTACCTGGCAGTGTTCTTTACCCCAGCCTACAGATCGCTCATCCCATGAATTAAATAATTTGCTTTTGTGTGCCAGGCTTATGGCTGAGGCCGCCTTGCTTCGTGAGGAGAGTAGGGGGGCTCATTTCCGTGCTGATTTTCCTCAACCTTCATCACAATGGCAACGCCACATCGTTTTCAAAAAAAACCATGCAGCTAATTGAAGTCCAGATTAAAGAGGCTATTGACCGTGCTTTAGCTGAAGACCTTGGTTGGGGTGATGTTACTACTGAAGCTTTGATGTCAAGTGTCCAGCGGGGTATCGCTTCTATTGTGGCGAAGGAACAGGGCATTGTAGCTGGAGTCGATGTGGTTAAGGCGGTGTTTCGCAGGGTGGATCCAAAGCTAAAAATAGATGCTTTGCTTGAAGATGGTGCTAGAGTTAACTCAGATAGTATGATTGCCAATGTGGAAGGCAGGATATCCAGCATTCTCAGGGCAGAGAGAGTGGCCCTGAATTTCCTGCAGAGGCTCAGTGGAATTGCCTCGGAGACAAATCGCTACGTGGAGGCGGTGAAAGGATTGCCAGTGCGAATTATTGATACCAGAAAGACCACTCCAGGTTTAAGGTTATTAGAGAAATATGCTGTTAGGGTTGGTGGTGGCGAAAATCATCGCATGAATTTGGGTGACGGCATACTTATTAAGGATAATCACCTGGCGGCGCTTCGTAGCCGTGGACTAAATTTCAAGGAGATTATGGACATGGCTCGACAAAACACCTCGCTGCGGCTGAAAGTTGAAGTGGAAACCAGAACCGTGCAAGAAGCTCTGGAGGCTGCTGAAGCTGGGGCAGATATTGTTATGCTTGATAACATGAGCCTTGAGGATATGCGCCGAGCGGTAAAATCTATTGGTGACACTGTCTTAATTGAAGCGTCGGGGAGAATTAGTCTGGATAAGGTTCGTAGCGTAGCTGAAACGGGGGTTGATTTTATCTCAGTAGGTGCTCTTACTCATTCAGCTAGAGCTCTGGATATCAGCTTGAAGTTCGGGTAGTTCTCTATCTGCCGCAAGCTCATGAGCTCTGAGTAAAAAGATGTCACGGCAATACCGACAGAAAATTGGTTGGTGAGAAGAGTTTCCCTTTCAGTATTACGAAGAGCATTGATAACCAGCATATGGTCTGGGTTTAAGCAGTACCCTGTTCCCTATTAAGTTTCTATGGTAGCTTTTTTGAAGTGGGAGCATAACAAGCCACTGGATTTGTTGCAATAAGTTGCGAATGCAGTCATCTGATTTTACTGTCTAACAACAAAGTTACTGGCCCGTCATTATGAATTTCTACAATCATGTGCTCCTGGAAAATTCCTGTCTCTACTCTAATGTTGCTGGAGCGAACCTGGTCCACAAAAGAATTATATAACGCCTTGGCTTTATCTGGAGGAGATGCTTCAGTGAAACTTGGGCGTCTTCCTTTCCGTGAATTAGCTAGAAGTGTGAACTGGCTTATTATCAAAATTTCCCCTTTTATTTCCAATATCGAAAGGGCAAACTCAGTTGCCTCGTTGGCGAAGATGCGCAGATTAACAATTTTGTTTGCCAGGTAGTGAGCATCACTTTTCGAATCCTCCCTGGCAACACCAATGAAAACTACTAACCCTGGGCCAATGCTACCTGCTATGTGTTTACCGACGCTTACTGAAGCGTTGGTAACTCGTTGAATTAGAGCTTTCATCTTTGCATTCCCTATTTGATAGTGCTAGAATGGAAACTAAAGGGCATTATAGCTGAAAGAGTGGGTTTTTGCCCACTCTTTTACTAGAGTTATAATTGTACTTTGGAAAAGAGATGAAGACAGAGTTTATGACTGCTATTACCCAACTCTCGGCGGAGAGAAACTTACCCCAAGGAGTAATTTTAGAAGCTTTGGAAGCAGCACTTGTCGCAGTTTACAAAAAAGATGCCATGGCACATGATGAGGATATCTCAGTCAAGATTGACCCTAATACTGCTGATATTAAGGTTTATGTCAGGAAACTTGTTGTTGATACAGTGACTAACCCGCATCGGGAAATTTCATTGGGGGATGCTCAGAAATTACAGCAGGATGGTGCTCAAATTGGAGAGCTGTTGGAGATAGAGACTGCAGTAAAAAATGCTGGGCGAATTGCAGCCCAAACAGCAAAGCAGGTTATTCTGCAACGATTACGTGAAGCAGAGCGTCACGCAGTCTATGATCAGTTCGTTGGAAAAGAAGGGGAGATTGTTACTGGGACAATTCAATCTATACAACCTAAACGAATCTATGTTGATTTAGGTAGAACAGAGGCAGTATTGCCTCTCACGGAGCAAGTGTCTAGCGAGTATTATCGCATAGGGAAGCAGTTTAAATTCTATCTTCTACAGATAGGACAAGGGGTTAGAGGTCCTCAGATAGTAATTTCTCGTTCCCATCCAAATTTGATACGCCGCCTTTTTGAGTTGGAAATTCCTGAAATTCATAGTGGTGTTGTGGAGCTAAAAGCTATAGCTCGAGAGGCTAGACAGCGGAGCAAAGTAGCGGTGTCAACTAATCAGGAAGGTGTTGATCCTATAGGATGCTGCCTTGGACCTCGGGGCATCAGATTGCAAAATATTATTAATGAGCTAGGTGGTGAAAAAATAGACTTGATTCAGTGGAATGCTGACCCCAAGATATTTATCTCTAATGCCCTTAGCCCTTCTCAAGTAGTGAGCATTGAGCTGAATGAGGCGGAAAACACGGCTACTGTGGTTGTCCCTAGCAAACAATTGTCATTGGCTATAGGCAAACAGGGTCAAAATGCCAGATTAGCAGCGAGGCTTACAGGTTGGCGGATTGACATTAAGAGTGTCTCTGCCGCTGAAGCGGAAACTGCGAGGTTAGCTAAGATTGCCGTTGATGAATTGGAGAAAGATGAATTGCCTGCTGATATATCTATACCAAGCCAACCTGAACCAACACAAGTTGTCGAGCCAGCACAGGTTGTCAGCGAAGAAATAGAAGAAGTAGAAGATATAACTGCACTACTGGCTCGTGATGAATTCAGGTTGTCTGCGGAAGCCCCCTCGGTGAAATCTGAGGAAGAGCCACTGATTCGGTTTGCTGAAGATATTCTCCCTGGCAAGGCGAAAAAGAAGGCACTGCCCAAGAAGAAAAGTGCGAAATCAGCAAAAGGCAAAGCAAAAACTAGAGGACATAGAAAGAGGAAAATCTCGTTGGAGGACGATGGGCAGGAAGAATAAACATATGCCTCAACGCACCTGCGTAGCGTGTCGCCAGAAGAGAGATAAGAGTGATCTGGTTCGTTTGGTGTGCACTAATGATGGAGTTGTCGAGGTGGATGCGTCCGCTAGAAAACCAGGCAGGGGGGCTTATTTATGCCCCAGAAAAAGTTGCTGGGAAATAGGATTAGGGCAAAATCGCTTGGAACGGCTCTTGCGGGTAAAGCTTAGCGCCGGTAACCGTCAGTTTTTGGCAAGTTACGGTGATGCTTTGCCAAAGGGAGACCAGATTTGAGTGATAGGAGAATCAAGCCTGTGAACAAGCAGAATGAAACGAATCAATCAAGTTTACCCCAGATTGAACTTACTTCGTCTGTGACTATAAAGCAATTAGCTGGTATGCTGAAAGTGGAGCCCGTGAAAGTTATTAAACAGCTTATGCGGAAGGGCGTAATGGCTAATATCAACCAGAGTGTTGATTTTGATACTGCTGCTAAAGTGCTGGTGGATTTTGGCTACGTAGCTCAAAGGAAAGTAGAGCAGCAAGTCATGCATTCTATTGAGAAAGGGGGAGGCAGTTTCCAAACTCGCCCTCCTGTGGTTACTGTGATGGGGCATGTTGACCATGGAAAAACAACATTACTTGATGCTATCAGGAAGACCAATGTGATTGCTCACGAGGCAGGAGCTATTACCCAACATATTGGCGCTTACCAAACTATTGTAGGCGATCGCAAGATTACTTTTCTGGATACACCGGGACATGGAGCTTTCACTGCGATGAGAGCTCGTGGAGCACATGCAACAGACATTGTCGTGCTGGTGGTTGCTGCTGATGATGGTGTTATGCCTCAAACCGTAGAAGCTATAGACCATGCTAAGGCTGCCGGAGTACCTATACTGGTGGCGGTTAATAAAATCGATAAATCTAATGCTGATCCTGAGCGCGTAAAACAGCAACTTGCCGATTTAGGTTTAGTTATTGAGGAGTGGGGTGGGGATATTGTATGTGTTCCTATCTCAGCTAAGAATGGGCAGGGAATCTCAGATTTGTTGGAAAACTTATTTCTCGTTGCCGACATATTGGAGCTAAAAGCTGACCCAGATTGCAAAGCGGAGGGTGTGGTTATTGAGGCAAAGCTGGATAAAACTAGAGGTCCTTCGGCTACGCTCTTAGTTCAAAAAGGCAGCCTCAACTTGGGGGATGTTGTAGTAGCTGGCGATACCTGGGGTAAAATTAAAGCTATGTTTAATGATAAAGGGGAGAGGATCAGGAAATCTGAACCATCGACTCCCGTCGAAGTTCTTGGCTTGAACAGTGTGTCGGAGGTGGGGGAAATCTTTCGCGTAGTCGCTGACGAACATCAAGCGCGAGCTATTGTGAGCAAACGTGAAGTTGCGAGACAGCCTGTGCCTTTAAGTTTGGGTACTTTTTCTACTCAAGTAAATGTTGGGGAGACAAAAAAGCTCAATATAGTTTTGAAAGTAGATGTTTGTGGCAGCATCGAGCCGATAAAGAGTTCTATAGAGCAGTTAAGTACAGAAAAAACAAGAGCTAATGTGATACACGCTGCTAGTGGCAGTATTACGGAGAACGATGTATTCCTGGCTTCGGCTTCCGATGGTATTATTATAGGTTTTAATACTGACCCAGCGCCAGGTGCACAACAATTAGCTGAAATGGAAGGGGTAAGTATTCGGAGGTATGATGTAATCTACAAATTAGAGGATGAACTGGGCAAAGCTTTAGAGGGAATGCTTGAGCCTACCTATGCTGATGTGCTTGGGGGCCGTGCCGAAGTGAGAGCTATCTTTCCCGATAGCAAGCGTGGTAAGGTGCTGGGAGTTTATGTTAAGGAAGGCAAGTTATGGCGAGATGCCAAAGTCAAGATATTGCGGCGGGGCAAGGAGGTCTGTGAAGCTCGGATCTCTAGCCTGAAGCGTTTTAAACAAGATGTTAATGAAGTAGCTGTGGGTCTCGAGTGCGGCGTGGGCATAGAAGGGAGTACCGATTTACATGTGGGCGATGTTATTGAATCCTATATTAAAGAAAAGACAAGCTAAGAGTATTTCTCTCATTGGTGTTTATTCTCTAGGAGGTTTGGGTGTCCAGACGTGCTGAACGGTTAAACAAGGTTATTAAACAAGAGATCAGTGATTTGCTTGAGCGTGAGATTGACGACCCAAGGTTGAATAACCTTATTTCAGTGACGGAAGTTTCAATTTCACCTGGTTTCAGGTATGCCAAAGTGTTTGTTAGCGTTCTGGGAAACGAAAAAGACAAAGCTGATATGTTGACAGGTTTCAATGCCGCTGAAGGTTTCTTGCGCAGGAAGTTATCTTCGCGTCTGAGGCTGAAAACTGCTCCATCTATTAGCTTCTATTGCGATAATTCTATTGAGCGTGGGGCAAGGGTATCTGATTTATTCGAGCAAGTTAACGTCACTAAATAAATTAGGCTTTTTGTAAGGTAAGAAGGGTAAGGTTTGATTCTTGACATTAGGTTATATGGTGAAGTAAGGTAAATGCGTGTTGCCGGAGATGGCAGCTGGAGCTTGGCTCCTGTTATTTTTGAGAATGTGGAATTGGCAATTCGTGGAATGTGTTCTATTTGTAAGGCTGTGCTATATTGGCAAAACTGTATAGTTATGGCTAAATAGTTTTAAAAAGGAGAAGAATAAATCATGGGGATGATAAATGTAGCAATCATAGGTGTTGGCAATTGTGCCTCTTCGCTTGTTCAAGGAGTATATTATTACAGAAATGCCAAGGAAGATGAATCCATCCCTGGTTTAATGCACGTAACGTTGGGGGGTTACCATGTAAGTGATATCAACTTCGTAGCTGCGTTTGATATTGATAAAAACAAGGTAGGGAAAGACCTGTCAAAAGCTATTTATGTTCGGCCGAACAATACTTTCAAATTTTGCGATGTGCCAAAAAGCGGTGTCAAAGTCGAGCGTGGTATGGTTCATGATGGTCTGGGTAAATATCTCTCCAAAGTTATTACTAAGGCGCCAGGCTCAACAGCCGATATAGTAAGCATTCTTAAGGAGACTAAGACCGATGTGGTACTCAATTATCTGCCTGTAGGTAGTGAAGAGGCAACCAAATGGTATATAGAGCAGGTACTGACTGCTGGGTGTGCTTTTGTCAATTGCATACCTGTTTTTACTGCGCGTGAATCTTATTGGCAAAAGCGATTTGCTGAGCGTGGACTGCCTATTATTGGTGATGACATTAAATCTCAAGTCGGTGCTACTATTACTCATCGGGTGTTAACCAGGCTTTTCCGAGATCGTGGTGTTAAATTAGAACGGACTTACCAACTGAACTTTGGGGGAAATACTGATTTTTATAACATGTTGGAAAGAGAACGCCTGGAATCCAAAAGGGTTTCCAAGACAAATGCTGTTACTTCGCAGTTAGACTATGATATGGGCTCTGACAATATCTACGTTGGCCCTAGTGATTATGTACCTTGGCTGGAAGACCGTAAGTTTTGCCATATAAAGATGGAGGGGCGTACCTTTGGTGATGTGCCCTTAAATTTAGAGATGAAGATGGAGGTGTGGGATAGTCCAAATTCAGCGGGGGTAGTTATTGACGCTTTAAGGTGTTGTAAGTTAGCCCTGGATCGTGGTTTGAGTGGGGCTATTGTGGGGCCATCGTCATACTTTATGAAATCTCCGCCAATTCAATATTCTGATACTGAAGCTCGATTGAAGACAGAAGCGTTTATTGTGGGGGAGAAGCAGGAAGAGCCTGTTTCTCTGCCTGCCCGTAGCTAGCTGGGCTCAATTTGCTTTCTCTGCGATAGAGATGGTACCTCTTGGCGGCGCTATTTAAACTGAGAGTGATTAAGGTATTATCCTTCTTGATAAAGTTTAGTATAGGCTAGTGTGATCGGGTAGTTTGAGAGATGGTAAATTTGCTGGTGACGGTAGGTTCTGGTGCGATGGACACTTATTCTCAGAATCTTGCTGAGAAACTGGATGTTCCCAAAGTTTATACTGATATTTATCAGAGGATTGCCGAGAGGTTCAATATTTCGTGGCTCTCGCGAGATGCACTAAGGGCGGTCATGGATGACAGGAACTTTAGGAAAATACTAAGCAAACTGAGTGGTGTGGTCCATTTGCCCAATCAACATCTGGGACGCTATGGGAATTCCCTTAGGATGCCTTATATCATAACTGTGCATGACCTCATCAGGTATTTTGATCTTAAGAAATATGGGATATATATTCACCATCCTAATTTCAGAGATAGGTTCTATTTGAACTGCGATTACAAAGGCATAAAAAAGGCAGCGAGGATAATAGCGATATCTGAGGCTACCAAAAGAGATTTGATCCATCACCTAGGAATACCTGATAACCGGATAAGCGTTGTCTATCCTGGTATTGATCATGTGACTTTCAGGCCCTCGTTTGTAGCGAGTAATTTTGAGTATCCGTACATCCTCTTTGTTGGCTCAGAGCATCCCAGAAAGAATTTGCTGACCTTGCTCAAGGCATTTAGCAGACTCAAGGGGCGGTCAAGTTTTGGTAATCTAAAACTGGTCAAAGTGGGTAAAGCTGGAGGAAGAGAGGCAGATTTCAGGAAACAATCTATGGAAGTCATAGAATCTCTAAATTTAGATAAGGAAGTAGTATTTACTGGGGTTGTTTCTGGGGTAGACTTGAGAGTGTATTATTCTAATGCTGAATGTCTTGTTTTCCCTTCTATATACGAAGGGTTTGGGTTTCCCCCACTGGAAGCGATGGCTTGTGGTTGCCCAGTGATAACTTCTGATAGCTCTTCGTTGCCAGAGGTAGTAGGAGAAGCAGCAATTAAGATTTCCTCTCGTGATGTTGAGGGGTTGGCAACGGCTCTGGAAAAAATTCTTACCAAACGACAACTCAGGGAAGAACTTATTACCAAAGGAGTGAAACAGGCAGCCAAGTTCTCATGGGAACAAACAGCAGAAAAAACTCTACGGATTTATGAAGAAGTGGAAGAGAATTTCTGCTAATTTCGAGTAGCATATGTAGTTGGTTCTCTTCTCTGGATAAGCTATACTTCACCAGTACTCTCGTTAGTTGTAGGAATTGCCGAGCTTGGATGCTGAAGAATAGATTCAGTATAAAGGGAGGGCGTAATATGGTTAATTTTATACGGGTTATTTGAGCTGAACGAAAATGCTGAACTTGATAGAGTTTCGAGAAAAACTGGGTGTATGTATTACCAGGCCGATGGTCAGGAATTTGAGCAAGAGCGGGGTAAAGCCTAATACCCTTACCTTTACAGGTTTAGTTATAGATATTGGTGCTGCTTATGCTATTGTTGTAAATCATCTTTTCCTTGGAGGCGTTTTGATTCTGGCCGCCGGGTTATTTGACCTCCTCGATGGAGCGCTGGCTCGCTTCACTGGTCGGGCTACAAAACTTGGTGCTATTCTGGATTCTACGGTTGACCGTATTTCCGAAGCGGCAATACTTTGTAGTATTTTAGTCTGGTATTTGTTGGAAGGAACTGGGGCTACTTTAGGAGTTGTAGTTATAGAGGTGGTAGTTATTCTTGCTGCCTTGGTTGGCTCTTTCCTGGTTAGCTATATAAGAGCTAGAGCGGAAGGACTGGATTTGGAATGCCGAGTTGGTTTGTTTACCAGAGCTGAAAGGGTTATAGTATTAGCAGCAGGTTTGTTGCTAAACCAGGTTTTTGTTGCTTTATGGATTTTGGTAGTCTTTGTTTACATTACTGTAATTCAAAGACTGTTTTACTTACGGAAACAAATGAAAATTGGAGTAGATAGGGGGTAACTAAATGTCTGTTATGGTTGTTGTAGGGGGTCAATGGGGTGATGAAGGGAAAGGGAAGATAATTGATTCTCTGGCTGAGAAAGTCAAGATGGTGGTTCGTTTCTCAGGGGGCGATAATGCTGGGCATACAGTAATTAATCCTTATGGTGAATTCAAGATGCACCTCGTGCCCTCTGGCATTTTCTATTCGCAGGTGACTTGTATTATTGGCAATGGAGTGGTTGTTAATCCAGCGGTGCTTCTTAGAGAGTTAGATGAACTTCGAAGCCATGGCATAAATGTAAGCCAGCTTATTGTTAGCGACCGTGCACATCTTATCATGCCTTATCATATTCTCCTTGATGAATTGGAGGAAGAGAGACGCGGTAAAGGAGCTTTGGGCACGACACGACGGGGCATTGGCCCTGCTTTCACTGACAAAGTAACTCGTTTGGGGATTCGAGCGGGGAGCTTATTAAAAGAGAAGCTGTTTTTGGAGCAGTTAAGCTCAGCTCTCGAATTTAAAAATGCTATTTTTACTAAAGTATATCAGCATTCCCCTTTGCTTCTGGAAGAGATCTCTAAACAATATTGTCGCTACGGAGAACAATTAGCTCCATTTATTAAGGAAACTACCTCTATAATTAACCAAGCGATGGTAAGAGGGGAACCAATTCTGCTAGAAGGTGCGCAGGGAACTTTACTCGATCTTGATTTTGGCACTTACCCTTATGTAACCTCTTCTTCCCCGTTAGCTGGTGGAGCTTCTGTCGGATCTGGTATAGGCCCCAGGGCACTTGATCGTATTGTGGGTGTGTTTAAAGCTTACCTCAGCAGAGTTGGCAGTGGTCCTATGCCCACGGAGTTGCGGGACAAAGTTGGTGAACTTATACGGGAAAAAGCTCATGAATATGGTGCTACTACGGGGAGGCCACGACGCTGTGGTTGGTTTGATGCCGTGGCTGCTCGTTTCAGTGTTCAAGTGAACGGCTTTAGCGATATAGCCTTAACTCACCTTGATATTTACGATGACTTTCCTTCAATCAAAATATGCACGGCATATAAGCTTGGCGGCAAGGTCATAGATTCTTTCCCTAGCAGTGCAGTTGTGCTGGAAGAATGTCAGCCAATCTACGAAGAATTACCTGGCTGGCAAATGTCAACAAGCGGAATTCGTGATTTCACTCAACTGCCTTTAGAAGCCCGCCGTTACATAGCCAGACTTGAGGAACTTCTTTCTTGCCCAGTTAGTTGGGTTGCTGTGGGGCCAACAAGAGAGCAACTAATAGAGAGATGAGGTCTATTCTTTGTGAATAGTTTTTCCTGTCGCTGATCCTGTTACCTGCTTGAGGCAAGAGGTAAGTCGATTTCGTAGTCTTTCAGTGTTGTCCGAATAAATTCAGTCGATTTCTTGTCTGGTTCAATCAAAGGCAAGCGAAATCTACCTGCGGGGAAACCGAGGTAGTTTAGAGCATATTTAACGGGCATGGGGTTGGGAATAATAAACAGAGCATCTATTAAAGGTAATAAATGGCGATGAATGCTAGCTGCCTCTTGAGTTTCACCTACAAGAAATTTTTCTATCATATTTTTTATCTGGATTCCTACTAAATGGGAAGCAACGCTGATTACGCCATAGCCACCCAAAGCGAGAATAAACAAGGTGTCTCCGTCATTGCCGCTATAGACCAGGAAATCGTTGCTAGTCCCCTGTATAATCTCAGCTACCTGGCGAAAATTGCCGCTAGCTTCTTTTACGCCTACAATATTATCAATATGGCTTAGCTTGATTACCGTAGCGGAGTCAAGGTTAGCCACCGTGCGCGATGGAACATTATAGAGAATGCAAGGCAAAGTTGTGGCTTGAGCAATAGCACTAAAATGCTCAAATAAACCTTGTTGTGTTGGCCGATTATAATAAGGAACTACCAAGAGGCAAGCATCAACTCCAATCTTCTCAGCCTCTTTGGTCAACTCCTGTGTTTCCTTAGTGTTGTAATTGCTGGTGCCGGCTACTAGTATTCCGCGGTTAGCTATTGCTGATTTTACCTCGCTGAAAAGATGTAGTTTTTCCTCGTGACTTAAGGTGGGAGACTCCCCTGTCGTGCCGGAGATTATCAAACCATCACTCCCGGAATTGAGTAATGCTTTAGCTAAGTTCTTAGCTTGCTGGTAATCTACCTTACCCTCAGAATCAAAAGGTGTAACCATGGCTGTTAATAAGCGACCTGGTTTTTTCATTTTAATCCTCCTGTCCCTTTTCTGGATAATGAGTGTTGGTGGGGAAGCTTCCTGTCTCTGAATGTTATATAGCCCATTTTTATTCCCTCCTCAACAATTTGCACAGCATTTAACGCTGTTCCTTTACGTAGATTGTCAGCTACTATCCACATTGCTAGACCGTTGGGATGAGATGTATCACTTCGAATTCTGCCTACAAATACGTGATTTGAGCCGCTAGCTGCCCATGGCAGAGGGTATAGGCTCACACTGGGGTCGTCGAGCACTTTAACGCTTGGGGAGTGAACCAAAACTCGTCTTGTTTCCTCAGGAGTGATAGGTGAGCTGAATTCTACGTTTATTGATTCACTATGTCCAAAATAAACAGGGACTCGGACGCAGGTTGCTGAAATAAGTATATCTTTGGCGTGCATAATTTTCCGCGTTTCGTCCGCCATTTTTTGCTCTTCTTTAGTATAACCGTTATCCAGAAAAACATCTGTTTCTGGCAGTACATTAAATGCTATTTGGTGAGAATAGATATGAGGGCAGACGCGATGTCCCTCTAGTATCTGTTTTGTTTGGGCTATGAGCTCTTTTAAAGCACCAGCACCACTACCTGACACTGATTGATAAGTATTTACGATGATTCGTTTTATAGGGTTAATTTTATGCAGTGGGTAAAGAGCTACCACCAATTGGATTGTAGAGCAGTTTGGGTTGGCGATTATTCCCTTGTGCTGTTTTATATCCTCAGGGTTTACCTCAGGGACAACTAAAGGGATTTTAGGGTCCATTCTAAAGGCGTTACTTGTGTCGATGACCAGCGTTTCAGCTTCAATAGCTAGAGGTGATAGATGATAGCTAATTTCAGTGCCAGCGGCAAAAAAAGCGATGTCTATATCATAAAATGTCTCAGTCGTCATTTCCTCAATGCCTATTGTTTGATGTTTAGGGAAGAGTTTCGCATCGGAGGAGTGCTTGGAGGTAAATAGCTGTAGCGAAGCTACAGGGAAACCCCGCTCGCCAAGTACTTTAACAAACTCTTGCCCTACCAAGGTAGCGGCGCCAATAACAGCTATATTAAATCTTTCCACGCTCTCTTTTCTACAGTTCTAGCAATGTATCCAGTCCGTAAATGAAACCTTTGCGCTTTGTAATCTCTTTGATTGCTAAGATAACACCCGGCATGTAAGATTCTCGGCTTATAGCATCGGAGTGCAAGCTTAGAGTCTCGCCTGGACCGCTAAATATAACTTTCTGCCCTGCCATGAATCCTGGCAATCTCAGGCTATGTATTGCAATGCCCCCTACTTCTCCGCCTCTGGCGTGGCTAATTATCTCCTTTTCAGTCTTGGGGTAAATGAAAGGTTTGCCACGTGCTTGTAACATAGCTTTTGCCGTAGCTATAGCAGTTCCCGAAGGAGCATCAATTTTCTTTGCGTGGTGCATTTCCATAATCTCAGCGCGATCGAAAAATCTAGCAGCTATCTTGGCTAGATGCATTAAGAGCACGGTTCCTAGAGAAAAATTGGGTGCTACTATGACCCCAAGGTTATTATCTTGGCATAGCTGGTCAATTTCTCTTATATTTTCTTCAGAAAGACCTGTGGTGCCTATAACCATGTTAATTTTCAGTTTAGCAGCAACGTGTACAGCTGCCATGGAAGCAGCCGCATTGGTGAAATCTACCACTACGTCGGGATGACAGTTCGTAAGAAGGGAATGTAGGTCAGAAGAGAAAGGAATCAACTCTGAAGTCTTTAACAGGGGAAGATATTGCTGAGCCACTTTTTCTTCCACGGCGCCAACTATATCTAACCCTAAATCAGGTTTATCAAGCACGGCTTTGATTACTTCTCGCCCCATCTTGCCTAAAGCTCCGTTAATAACTACCCTTATGCGCTTCATGTGCTACTCCTCTAAATGAACACAGTCTATTTAATGTAATAACTGTAGCGATTAAATTTTGCTATGTGCGTTGGCCATAACGGTGATCTGGTCTTTTCTGCTGACGACGTTTAGAGGCAGAGGGAATTTTTCTGGTATCAGGCAGATCAGAAGATTCATCAGATACCGTTTCGTGTGCTAGATTAATTCTGCCCAAATCATCGATCTCAATAACTTTGACTGTTATCTCATCACCAACTTTAGCTACATCTTCAACTTTCGATACGTAATGGTCGGCGAGTTTGCTAATGTGGATTAACCCTTCCTTCCCTGGAAGAATTTCCACCATAGCACCAAAGTTTAGCAATCGTGTTACTTTCCCAGTATATGTATCACCCAAACATACGTCTCGAGTTAGAGCTTCTATCATTTTGATTGCTTTTTGAGCTGCTTCTTCATTTGGGGAGCCAATGACAATTTTACCATCGTTTCTCACGTCTATACTTGCCTTAGTTTCCTCTATGATAGATTTTATGGTTTTGCCTCCAGGGCCAATAACACTGCCAATCTTACTTGAATCGATAGTTATTTTATGCATTCTGGGAGCATAGGGGCTAAGTTCAGCACGGCTAGCGCTGATGGTTTGTGCTATCTTATCTAGTATCTTGAGGCGTGCGAGACGTGCCTGTTTTAAGGCTTCAGCTAAAATTTCAAAGTTGATTCCTCCGAGCTTAATATCAAGTTGCAAAGCTGTTATCCCGTTACTGGTGCCAACAACTTTGAAATCCATGTCGCCATAAGCATCTTCTATACCCTCGATGTCAGTTAGCATGACATATTCGCCATTATCTCCCGTAATCAACCCCATAGCTATCCCTGCCACTGGTGCCTTGATAGGTACACCTGTGTCCATCAATGAGAGGCTTGAGCTGCAAGCACTAGCCATAGATGTGCTGCCGTTGGAGCTGAGTACTTCGGAGACCAGGCGAATGGTGTAAGGGAAGTCTTCCTCTGATGGTAATACCGGAGCAATAGCTCGCTCTACTAGGGCGCCATGTCCGATTTCTCGTCTTCCTGGAGATCCTCTCCGGCGTACTTCTCCTGCAGAAAACGGGGGGAAGTTATAATGATGCATGAAGCGTTTTGTTTCTGCCAAGCCTAAACCATCCAGCAACTGTTCCTGCCTCGCTGACCCCAGAGTAGTAATATTCAATACCTGTGTTTCTCCTCGGCTAAACAATCCAGATCCATGGGCACGAGGTAGGAGTCCGACCTCACAACTAATAGGGCGGATTTCGCTGGCTTGCCGGCCATCCACATGCTGTTTTGTTTGTAAGATTTTTTCCCTTATAGCTCTCCTTAGTTGAGCATCAAAGGCGTGCATGATTTCCTCTTCAGGGAAAGAGTCGGCTAACTTTTGGGTTGTTTCTGCCTTGAGTGCAGTTAGGGTTTGCTCTCGTTGCGATTTTTGTGTCTGACTCAAGGCTTCGCTTAATTTGCCATTGAATGAATCGGCGATGTGATTTGAAAGTTCGGGGGTAATTTCTGCATGGTTGATTTCGATTTTGGCTTTACCACAAGTCTTCTGCAATTCTTCCTGAAGTTCAATAATTTCTTGGTTGGCTTTATGACCAAATTTGATTGCTTGCATTACTACGTCTTCAGAAACCTCTTTGGCGTCTGCCTCAACCATTACTATGTCTTGTTTGGTGCTAGCGACAACCACATTAAACAAGCTGTCTTCCATCTGGGGTAAAGTTGGGTTTAAGGTTAAGTCATCATCTATATAGCCAACTCGCACTGCTGATATTGGCCCGGAGAATGGAATGTCAGAGATGGCTAGAGCCGAAGAAGCACCAATAAGAGCACAAATGTCTGGGTTATTTTCCTTGTCAGCAGAGAGTATTGTGGCTATAATTTGCGTTTCATGATTGAATTCCTTGGATAGAAGCGGGCGCAGGCATCGATCAATGAATCGGCTTGTTATGATGGTTTCTTCGCTAGGCCGCCCTTCTCTCCTGATGAAACTACCTGGTATTTTACCTGCAGCATATAGCTTTTCTTCATAGTCTACTGTTAGCGGTATGAAATTTAGCTTCTCTGTAGGTTGATGGCTGGCACAGGCAGTGACCAGAACCATCGTGTCGCCGTAGCGCACGACAACAGCGCCATTCGCTTGCTGGGCAAGTCTTCCTGTTTCGACAGACAGTGTTCGGGCTGCTATTAACCTCTTAGAAGATTCAGCCGCACTCATTTCTTTAACCCTAACCTGTCAATGAGCGAACGATATCGCTTGGGGTCTTTTTTAAGGTAGGTTAAAAGCCGTCTTCGCTGCCCTATCATTTTAAAGAGAGCGCGGCGAGAATGCTGATCGTGATAATGAGTTTTGAGATGCTCTGTCAATTGCTTTATTTTTTCAGTGAGCAATGCTACCTGAACTTCCGTAGACCCAGTATCACCTTCTTTAAGTCTAAATTGTGCGCTGATGTCGTTTTTTCTTTCTTTTTGTAACATATAATTCCTCAATCTGATACAATAGGCAAGATTATAGCATAGTGAAGGAAATGCTGTAAAAATAGGCAACAAAAATATTGGGATAAGCGATTTGGTTGACCAGGAAGTTAGGGCAGCCTATAATTCACCATGAAGATGGCTTCGATGCATGAGAGTTGTGGCGTCTTTGGGATTTATGCCCCAGAGGTAAGTATAGCTCGGCTTATCTTTTTTGCTCTTTTTGCTCTCCAGCACCGTGGCCAAGAGAGTGCCGGCATTGCGGTCAGCGACGGTAATGGAATAAAAACACATGTTGGTATGGGGCTGGTTTCCCAGGTATTTACCGAAAGTGATCTTGATCAACTCAAGGGGCATATCGGCATTGGCCATAATCGTTATTCCACTACAGGTTCGACGCGACCAAGCAATGCTCAACCTGTTATAGTGGAGTCAGGAGGATTATCTCTCGCTCTAGCACATAATGGGAATATCGTTAATGCCAGGGCACTCCGTGATGAGCTTTACAGAAAAGGGCACCGCTTCCGTTCCTCTTCTGATTCCGAGGTCATCGCTGAGCTAATTTTAGCCTCTCCCGGCAAGAGCTGGGAGGAAAAAATAGAATATGCGATGCGTCGCCTCCAAGGAGCTTATTCACTGGTTATCATGACTGGGGACAACCTTATTGGAGTTCGTGACCCTATGGGTGTGCGCCCTCTATGTTTAGGGACTATCAATGGAGGGTGGGTGGTTGCTTCGGAGACTTGTGCATTGGGGCATATAGGGGCGCAGCTTTCCAGGGAAATTGAAGCTGGCGAAATTGTGGTTATAAACAAGGATGGCGTCAGGAGCCTCAAGAAAAAAAGTGATAAAAAAGCATTTTGTGTCTTTGAATATATTTATTTTGCTCGTCCGGACAGCCTTATTCAAGGCAAATTGCTTTATCAGGCGAGGCAAGCCATGGGTGAGATGCTAGCTCGAGAGTATCCTGTTGATGCTGATTTGGTAATGGGAGTTCCTGACTCAGCTACCGCTGCTGGTATTGGGTATTCTCATGCGTCCGGCATTCCGTATTGCGAAGGTTTACTTAAAAATCGCTATGTAGGACGCACTTTCATCGAGCCTGATCAGAGACTAAGGGAGCTTGGTGTCAAACTGAAATTTAATCCTCTTTCTCAGATAATTGCAGGGAAGCGGCTGGTGGTTGTTGATGATAGCATTGTCCGTGGTACAACTACTCCTTATGTAGTAAAATTGCTTAAGAACGCTGGGGTAAAAGAGGTTCATCTTCGTATTTGTGCTCCTCCTATTCGTTATCCTTGCTTCTTGGGTGTGGATATGGCTACAGAGTGGGAGCTCATTGCTGCCATGAAGACTATCCCAGAAATCAGGAATTATCTGGGAGCTGATTCGCTGGGGTACCTGAGCCTTGAAGGATTGCTTCAAGCAATTGGTCTGCCCAGAGAAACTTTCTGTCTGGCTTGCTTTACTGGCGATTATCCTATCCCTGTGCAGATGGGGATGGACAAGCTGGCACTGGGAAAATTATCTGAAGAGGAGCTTATTGGAAGTCATGAATAAGCAAAGTTATGCCTTGGCCGGCGTCAATATTGAGATGGCGAATAAGGCGAAGAAGTTCATTGCTGGACAAGCTAAATCCACTTTCAATACTGAAGTGTTGAATCTTGGCTCCTTTGGCAGTATGTTCCAACTTAGAGGATATAATGAACCTGTTTTGGTTTCTAGTGTCGATGGAGTAGGCACTAAACTTAAGATTGCTGCACTGCTGAATAAAAATGATACTGTCGGTGCTGACATCGTCAACCATTGTGTTAATGATATTCTATGTTGTGGAGCTAAGCCACTTTTCTTTCTCGATTATATTGCCATGGGTGCGTTTGTGCCTGAGCAAATAGAAGCTATTGTTTCAGGCCTGGCTAAGGCTTGCAAAGAAGTTGGGTGTTCGCTCGTTGGCGGAGAAACTGCTGAAATGCCAGGTATCTATTTACCCGAGAGCTACGACCTGGTTGGCTTTATTGTTGGGGTATTGGAGAAAGATAATATCATTGACGGGAGTACTATAACTGAGGGTGATATAGTTTTGTGTTTGCCGTCAAATGGTTTACACACTAATGGTTATTCTCTGGTGCGGAGAGTCTTTGCAGTGGAGGAGAACCCCTCTTGTTTAAGTGAAGTTTACCCCGAGTTTGGGACTACTTTGGGGGAGGAATTACTCCAGGTTCATCGTTGTTATCTTCACTGGCTTGAGCCGGTTCTACCACTGGTTAAAGGATTGGCACATATTACAGGTGGTGGGCTGATTGGGAATATACCTCGTGTCTTACCTGAAGGTCTTGCTGCCCACATTCACAAGAATTCCTGGGATATCCCTCCTGTTTTCAAACTCATTCAGGAGAAAGGCAATGTAGAAGAAGCGGAAATGTATCGGGTGTTCAATATGGGGGTAGGCATGACAATTATTTGCTCATCGCAGCAAGCAACTGAATTGATCGCTGCTTTGCCACAAGCTAGAATTATTGGCGAAATAGCCAAAGCAAAAAAAAAGAGAGCAAGGGTTATTGTAAATTAAGGGGGAAATTATGCGTGTTATCATAAGTGTTTCAAATAAGTCAGGTGTGGCTGATTTTGCTCGAGGTCTGCAAGAATTAGACGTCGAGATATTCAGTACGGGCGGAACTAAGAAATCGCTGGAGAAATCCGGGATAAAGGTTCATAGTGTTTCAGAGCTTACTGGTTTCCCTGAAATTCTTGATGGCAGGGTGAAGACTCTGCACCCTGCGGTTCACGGTGGCATTTTAGCCAGACGAGATTTGTCAGAACATCTGGCTGAGTTAGATCAAAATCACATCAAAACTATCGATATGGTAGTAGTGAATCTGTATCCTTTCATTGAAACAGTAGCTAAAGAAGGAGTTTCTTTGGATGAAGCTATAGAGAACATTGATATTGGTGGACCAACCATGATTCGCTCGGCAGCCAAAAACTTCTCCTCTGTCCTGGTGGTAGTTGACCCACAAGATTACGATGTGGTTCTACAGAAATTAGGTCAGGGCAATGTGGATTTGGGAGAAAGAAAAAGATTGGCTCAGAAAGCTTTTCAGCATGTAGCTATATATGATACAGCTATTTCTCAATACTTGAGAGAAGGTAATTTCCCTGAAGAAATGACTATAGCTCTTAAGAAGGCTCGTGATCTTCGCTATGGTGAGAATCCTCATCAGAAAGCTGCCTTTTATATTGAGCAAAATGTGAAGCAACCACAAGGTGATTTAGCTTCGCTCAGGCAACTCAGTGGCCCTGAGATATCTTTCAACAACTTGCTTGATTTTGATGCCGCTTTAAGTGTACTCAGTAGTTTCACCGATTCCCCCGCTCCCACAATCGCTATATTCAAGCATACTAATTCTTGCGGGCTGGCTAACCACACTAGCTTAGTTGAGGCTTACCGAAGAGCTTTATCTGGAGACCCTGTAGCTGCTTTTGGTGGTATAGTTGCCAGCAATCAGTCCATTGACTTAGCTACAGCCCAGGAAATAGATAAGCACCACTATGATGCTATCATTGCTTCTGGTTATGAAAAGGACGCGCTGGAGTTACTGAAGCATAAAAAGAACTTGCGCATTGTTGAAGTGCCTCTCCATCGTCATTTCGAACATGGTGAAGAACCTCGTCTTGACTTTCGCTATGTCCATGGCGGCTTTCTAACTCAAATTCTAGATTTCCTCACTACCTCGGAGCTTCAGCCTCGCGTAGTGACTAATCGTCAACCTACAGAGCAAGAGTTGTCAGATTTGCTCTTTGCCTGGAAAGCAGTCAAAAACGTAAAATCAAATGCTATAGTTGTTGCTAAGGATAGAACATTGTTGGGCATGGGCGCTGGGCAGCCGTCCCGTGTGATAAGCGTTGAACTGGCTCTGAAAAGAGCTGGGGAGCAAGTAAAGGGCAGCGTATTGGCCTCAGACGCCTTCTTCCCCTTTACAGATGGCCCTGAATTGGCGATTAACCATGGTGTCACTGCCATTATCCAGCCAGGTGGCTCGGTAAAAGACAAAGAAGTAATTGATGTCGCTAATAAGCATAATATAGCTATGGTATTTACTGCCACTCGCCACTTCAGACACTAAATTTAGGAGGTGAAATGACAAAAATCCCCGATGGAGTGAAGAAACTTACCAGAAGGCCGAGGGTACTTGCTCTAGCTACAAGTAGCAAGGATGGTGAACCAAATGTGGTTCCTATATGGTTTGGCAAAGTGCTCTCTGGTGATGAATTTCTGTTAATGGCTAACTTCATGAATAAAACTATAAAAAACATTGAAGTGAACCCAAAGGTGGCAATATCAGTGTGGAGAACCAGAGGTGCCGAAGAAGGATACCAGCTTAAAGGTAATGCCAGAATTGAAACCTCAGGTAAAGTTTTTGATGATGGAGTTAAATGGGTTAAAGGTGAGGAGCAGGAGCTTAATCCCAGGGCCGCAGTTATTGTTAAGGTAAATTCGGTTTATATAACTACACCTGGCCCCGAGGCTGGGAGCAAAATAGGCTAAGGCGAATAAAGCACGCTTGTACTTAATTAAACTAGCATAAAGCTATGGCTAAAGCAGTATTAGTGATAGACATGGTTCGTGGCTTTCTGGAGGAAGGCCACCCTCTTTATTGTGGCGACAAAACGCGTTCTATTATCCCTAATGTCCAAAAACTTTTGGAACGAGAAATGGGACAAGGGGCGAAGCTCTTCTATTTATGTGATAATCATGTTCCAGATGACCCTGAGTTTAACTTATTCCCTCCTCATTGTATCGAGGGTACCTCCGAAGTTGAAATTATCCCTGGGCTTGCTCAATATCCGGGTGAGATAATTCCTAAAAGACACTTCAGTGGTTTCCGTGGCACTCCCTTAGAGGAAAAATTGAGGGAGCTTGAGATCGAAGACTTAATTATCTGTGGTGTGTGCACTGACGTCTGCATCTTGCATACCGTAGTTGATGCCACGAATCGAGGTTACCAGGTTGAGGTGCCTGTAGATTGTGTTGCTTCTTTTGATGAAAAAGCGCACTTCTTTGCGCTGGAACATATGGAAAAGGTGCTTGGAGTCAAGCTAATTAGACCTGAAGCTAAAGTGCCACAATCGAGATTTGAGATCCCCGATTCCTGGCTAAATGGAGAAACTGCAGATATTTATTTCCCACGCACTGTGGAAATACTTAGTAAGGAGGGCATTGATCCTGTAGCCACTGTGGAGATATTCCCCAGGCGAGCTGGTGTTCTCTGTGGTATAGAAGAGGTTAAGGCTCTGCTAAAGAAGGTTCTTCCTGTGCGTGATAGCGAGGTTTGGGCACTAGCGGAAGGTGACTCTTTTGCCCAAAAAGAGGTAGTTCTGCGTATAAAGGCGCCTTACCAGAGCTATGGGACTTATGAAACTACTTATCTGGGCATTCTCGCCCATTGTAGTGGTTGGGCTACTGCTGCCCGGGAATGTGTTAATGCTGCTCTGGGCATTCCCGTTATTAGTTTTGGCGCTCGCCATGTGCACCCTTCGGTAGTTGGTGTTATGGAATATTCCGCTATAGTTGGTGGTTGTGCTGGCTGTGCTAGCACCGTTGGTGCTAAGCTCGCTGGACTTAAACCTATCGGCACCATACCTCATGCTCTCATCATTATCATGGACAGTACTACTAAAGCCACGCTTGCTTTTGATAAGCACATGCCTCCTGAGGCGCCACGTATCGCATTGGTGGATACTTTCGAGGATGAAGTTAGAGAAAGCGTAGCTGTGGCCAAGGCAATGCAGGGGAAGCTACAGGGTGTAAGATTAGATACTCCTTCAGAAAGAGGTAGAGTCACCGCTGATTTAGTTAAAGAAGTGAGGGCCTGGCTAAATCTTGATGGATTCAGGGAGGTGAAGATTGTTGTCAGCGGTGGGCTTAACCCGGAGCGGATAAGATATTTCCTTAATGAGGGAGCGCCTATTGATACCTTCGCTGTGGGCAGCTATATAAGCGATGCTAGGCCTGTTGATTTTACTGCTGATATCCACGAGGTAAAAGGCAAACCCATTGCCAAAAGAGGAAGGATGCCTGGCATAACTCCTAATCACAGATTGAAGAGAGTAATGTAAAAATGCGGGAGCTTTAGCTTAGATTATGATGAAATGACCTGCAATTATGAACTAAGCTAATATAAGCAGCACATGAACTGGCTGGACATTGTCATCATAGTAATTATCCTCCTGTTTGGCATGGTGGGCTTGTGGAGAGGAGCTATCAGAGCCGCATTTAGTATTGCTGGGTTAATAGGGGGTATAGCTTTGGCTGGGCGCCATTATCAAGCACTTGCCAGTGTACTTTTGCCCAGTGGAACTATCTGGCCGGGGATAGCTGCTTACATTATTATTCTGGTGATCACTCTGCTTGTAGCCAGTGTAGTGGGCTGGCTCGTAGCGCGGTTGATTCATGTCACAATGCTTGGTTGGGTGGACAGAGTTATTGGTTTCGTCTTTGGGGTTGGTGTAGGAGGAATGCTATGCGCCGCGGTCCTTGCCATCGTAAGTAAGTATTTCCCAGGGATGAATGAGATTATCTCCCATTCTGCAATGGCAAGGCTTTTGATAGAGCAGATTCCTCTGCTATTAGCACTCCTCCCCGATGAATTCGATTACTTCAGCGGTTTCTTCTTGTCCTGACCTGAATCCCGTCTTGCTGAAAGAGAGTCTGGTCATGTCATTTACTGTCTTGAAGTCCGTCAAGCATTTTCTTGAGGTCATTTTTCGCTTTGAGTCCAACGATTTGCTGGACAGGCTGACTATCTTTAAAGACAAGCATAGTGGGGATAGCAGCAACGTTGTACTTAGTAGCTAAGGAACTATTGTTAGCCACATTGACTTTGGCGAAGTTTATCTTTCCATCGTACTCCTTAGCTAGCTCCTCCATGATAGGAGCTGCAGCTAAGCAAGGGGCACACCACTGGGCCCAGAAATCCACCAAAACTGGCAGTTTTGATTGTAATACAGTGTTTTGAAAATCATTCTCATCTGTTATCGATTGTATCACCCGTTTACCTCCTGCAGTTTAGAGAGTTATATTTAAAGCAAAAAACCCGATGGCGTTTCTCGTTGTCTGTATGGCAAGTGTGGCTTCGTCGACTTGTTTAAGTTGCGCGGTGGCTTTTAAGCTCCTTAATACATCAGCAGGTTGAGCTTTATATCTTTCTTCCCTGCCATACGTGACAGGGCTATCCGTTTCTAAAAGCAATTTGTTAGTAGGTGTTTCTCTAACAGCTCTTCTATGTTCCTCATGATATTCGGTTGCTGGCGTAGCAGAGATAAAATACCCAGAAGCAATTATATCTTTAAGAACATTAGAGAAACCAGTGAACCAGTGAAAAACAGCTTTAGTCACACCAATATCCTGAACTAATTGTAGCGAATCTCTCCAGGCATATCTGCTATGGATTATAATTGGTTTATCATATTTCTTAGCCAGATTTAGGAGTTGCCTCAATGTATCCTTTTGTAGTTCTTTGGGTGCGGTCTTTATTATTCTCTTGCTATAGTCCAAGCCTATCTCACCAATAGCAATTGCTGTAGCAATATTCTGTTCAATGAATTGTAAATTTTCGTTGATCTGAGCAGGCCCAAGACCGGTTAAGTTACAGGGGTGTAAACCTAAAGCGGAGTAGACGCAGGTATGATATCTCTGGGAAATTTCCATTGTTTTTGCATTTGATCCACGGTCTGACCCTACAGCTACTATAGCAAAAATGCCACTTGCCTTAGCTTCTTTAAGTACTGCGTCGAGGTCTTCTATTTCATCCAAATGGGCATGAGTGTCAATGAGTTTATATAACTTGTCATAGTCTGTGACCATCTATCTAAATTCTTTTCTCGTTGAGCATGCTTTCGTGGTATTTAAGTCCTATTTCTGTGGGTTTATAACCGTAAAGACAAAATCTATTTCCTGTTTCTTTGGTAACCAGCTTTGCTGATAGGAGAGTTCGTAGCATTGCTTCACCGAAATAACCGGACAGATGAAGATGATGATCAGGGACTAATCTATTGGTTGTTTTGTATTCCTTACAAATAGCATTTAAGAGCTTTGCTGGTTCCTCCTCTAAGCTTGCGAGAAGAGCTTGCATAGTTTGTGTCTTCCTAATTTCTGCAGCGAAATCCTCAAAAGTATTCATATTTGATAGCCTCTGCTGTGAATATCAAAGGTTATCATAACATGTATCAGTTGCTTTGCCTAGCTTACGAATTGAATCATCTAAAATCGAACCGAAGGGTAGGTTGTTAAATCATATAAAATCGAACCGAAGGTATTTAAGATATGCTCTGGCTAGCGCTATAAAGGAGGTTAAGCCAGGCAATGGAGAGAA
>JAGGZD010000012.1 GCA_021162245.1 Dehalococcoidia bacterium
TATATGGAGTACCAGAGAACATGCTGTGAATGCACTCGACACCGAATTACAAACAGAGGCATCTATAGTTTACGAAGCTTTCTCATTGCTAGATGAGGTGCTCGCTATGTTTCATACCTCTGTAGAGACTTCTAAATTATCTAGGGTGTTTGGGCTCATCTTACTTAAAGGCAGAGACCTTGCCCATGCTATATTTAGCCTAGGATTGGAGGGGCTTGCACAAGAAGCTGGAGCTCTATTGCGCCCCATGCTTGAATGTATTGAACTTTTGAAATACCTTCGTGATGATCCTCAAAGAGTGGATGAGGTGTTGGAAGGCAGGTTACCTTTGGCGGGTGAAATTGGTAAGCGAACTCATGGGAGCTTTAAGCGATTGCGCAAGTATCTGAATGAGCACGCATCCCATCTCTCTTTTACGCCGGAATCGATGCTTCATCTGATCGACTTCAAATCGGGAAACTAGAAAACTACGCAACCCTTTAATGAAAAGGTGCTTAGAAAGAATATGTCTACCTTGTTTTCCTTATTAGTTTACTTGTTATTTGAGGCAGCTAATTGCCTAGCCTATGGTGAACTTTTATCCGATTCACTTGAAGATCGCTTAAACACGTTTCGGGAGAGAGGCTTGCAAGTTTTTGCAGACATACCACATGAGTAATTGCTGAGCCATCTTAAGGCATTGTATTTCTACGGAGGTGAATCATGAAAGTAAAATGTCCAAAATGCGGATTTGAGGACGAAGGCAATTTCTGTAGTCGGTGCGGCGCACCTTTGCCCAAACCTTCCATTGTAAAAGAGGAAACCATGGTTTCAGAGGCTCACTGGACAGCGAAATGCCCGGTATGCAAATCGGGGCAACTCAAGCTGGCAACACATAAAGGCCTCTTTGGTATCAAAACTACCCTGAGTTACAAATGCCCTAACTGCGGTGCTGTTTTTACTCCGGATGGTGATAAATACAAGCTAAGCACAATTAAGGATAAGACGAATCCCGTCTGGCAGGACTATGGCAACAAAAGCTTAACCGAACAAGAATGGAAAGCTATCGCCTCCGGCGGTTTGTCCGATGCCGGGCAGCGTGAAGCCGATATGGAGCAGTGGTTGACAGCTCTTAAAGAGGGCGAAATATCAGTAAAGATGATATGCGACAATTCACCGGTGCCTCTAAGGCGAAAAGAGGAGCTGCAGGTTGTCCTGCCCAATATGGCTTTGTGGTAACCACGCTCCGTGAGGCAAAGCACTGGCGGTTATGGTGGCCCCAGTTTCAGAATAGCTAAAGGCGTATCTTGGAGACTTGGTGCTTTCAAAGCTCAAAGTGAATCCCACGAGGAACTGAGAGCCATAGACCAGGGCAGGTTTACCCTTACCAATAAGAGGTTGATATTCTCGGGAGCAAAGCGAACCGTGGATATCAACCTGAATAAGCTTGTCTCTATCGAGCCGTATAGTGATGGCATAGCTGTAAGGACTAGCGGCAAAGGGAAGACACAGTATTTCGTTGGCATAGACCCCAGGCAAGTCACCGCCACAGTTACCATGGGCGACAGAGTGTATCAAGAGCCATTCACTGGCTTGATGCTACAATACCTGATCGAGGGCCTGGTGAAACAACAAGAATAATTTTGCCATTCGCCTATTTTACACAAATGATGAAGCGCCAACGAAATTGTAATATAGCGAAGGTGATTCTGTAATCCTCTTGCGAAACCTATTCACGTGAAGCTCAATACTACCACCAATATCCACAAATAGTTAGTTGTAGCCGCATTTTTCTCTTCTACTTCCATGAGGGCGGGCATCGGAGAATATAATCATCCTCTTTCGTTATCTCTTCAGGTAGGAGGCTTTTAGCAATCTTCCTACGACTGATAACAAAACTCTTATTAGAGGAATTCACTAAATCAACGGAGTAGCGAGCTGGAGGAGATGCAATGACTACTCGTTTGTTGGGAAACAACTCTCTCACTGTTTTGATTGGGGGGACTAAATCACTATCCGCCGAGATAAGTAAAGCGACATCGAAATTATCCTGATAGGCATCTTTGAGGATTTCCACAGCAATATTTACATCTGTCATTTTCTCATTAGGCACTTTGTCTTGAAAGCCACAGTGGGAACACTGACGAGGATTGAGCTGGTATTTCCCATAGAAGATCTGAAAATCACTGAGGGTTTCCAGCGCCTCGATGTAAGTTGACTGCCGTCTCTGTTTATCTGGGGGATTTGCGATTCTTGCAGTGAAATATTTCGTGGCCAGTAACTTTTGGTTTGGTTTTAAGAGATTCTGCACTAACAGTTGAATGTTCAACCAATAGTATCGACCCCAACCCTTGGATTTTAGTCCGAAATAGAGATTAAAGCCATCGACATAGCCGATTACACGTTCCATATAGGTGTCCGACGGGTCCATTTGACAAATATTGATAGTCTTATTATTATACCAATAACAACGCTAGGGTGAGTAGCCCTGGCCCGACAGCCTCTCTATAATAGAGAGGCTGTTTCTTTTTCGCATGGCTACCACACCCAGAAAACGCCTTATTGCACCTGGGGGAGCGATGCTTCCTGCTCTTGCTTCCAAACCGGGGGCATATACTTGGGGAGGATAATGATTAACCCTGCTATTATCTGCATGATTCCGCCTACAATAAATGATGCTCCAAAGCCATAATGCACAATAACGAGCGCCGAGAGATAACCTCCATAGATTCCTCCTCCCAGCTTCGCCAGGTATAGAACTCCGTAGTTCGATGCTGCGTAATCTTCCCCATAATAATGACCACAAATGGCAGGAAACAACGCAAACAATGGTCCCCAGAAAAACAGGGCTCCCAGTGTGCACACTATAAACCCGGTTGAGGAGTTAATCGCCCCTGAGAAAGAGATGCCAAGCGTTAGCGCTCCAGATAATGTGAAACATAGAATCATGATGTTTTCGCGCCCCACATGGTCGGATACCCACCCCATAACCGGCCTTCCCAGGCCATTTGTAATGGCCAGGCCACCAGCAGCCGCGGTAGCCACCACAGCAGCAAAACCAATATCATCAGCATATCTCACTATCTTTGAAATTGTCATCAAGCCCGCTCCCGAGACGAGGAGAAAAGACAGAAACAATGCCCACAGTTGCCAGGTATGCAAAGTCTCCTTCAAAGTAAATTGGTGAGTGGACGGTCTTTTTACTCTCCTCTTACGCTGCGCCCACCCAGGCGGCAACCAACCCTTCGGAGGGTCTTTCAAGAAATACCCCGCAGCGACGATGATTATTCCCGCTATTAAGGCGATTTTCCATATAATCTGGGTGTAATTTGCCACAGTTGCGCTGCTTCTAATCCAGAAAATAAAGGGTATCGAGCCCCATGAGAAGGCACCAGCAATGAGGCCAGCCGTCATTCCACGCCTATCAGGAAACCACTTATTTGCAGTGTTAACCGCATTGCTATAAATCACTCCCACCGCAAAGCTGCCAATAATACCAAATGCGACCAATATGACATTGAGAGAATCCGCAGTCAATGCATATAAACCCATCGCAGCGACTGCTCCAGCAATCATCGTAAGTAAACGAGGCCCATATTTATCTCTGAGCACCCCCGTTGGAATCGACGCTCCCGATTGAAATATCACGAAAAGCGTAAAAACGGTCTCAATTCTACTCAGCTCCCAACCAAACCTCTCCGAGAAAAAAGGGTTGATAGAGCTCCATGCATACTCGTAAGGGCTTATCAATGCCATAGCCAGAAAAGCAGCTGCCAGCACCAGCCACCTGCTGTAGCCAAGTATTTCCCTGTCTGTTCTCTCCATTATTACTATCTCCTCTATATAATTGGCACCCAGTATTCCTCTCCTGATATTCCTGTTCGATTTCCAGTTTCAGTTTCTATTTCTTTATATGCACACTTACATTGCCCCCACGAAATATTATGTCATGTATCGCAAACACGATATCGCCAAACACTTATTCACACCGATTCTAAAAACCGACCGCCTGCCCGTCCTTCCTGGGATCAGAAGCGCCACAATAACCATCAGTCAACCTGTATATCAGTTGCGCTCCTCCAAAGCTGGAGCCATCCACACTCTTTTTAATTCTGTGGCCTCGTTTGCTCAAATCCTCCAGCACCTCCTGTTTAAAACCAGGTTCGAAAGCAACCTCCATATTCGGAAACACACACCACCTGGGAGCGTCGCAGGCAGTCTGCGGGTTTTGATGATAGTCAAACATGCGCAGCATAATCTGTGCGTGTCCTTGCGCCTGCATATCACCTCCCATTACACCAAAGCTCATCAAAGGTTGGTTATCCTGGGTCACAAACGCTGGGATAATTGTATGGAAAGGCCGTTTGCCCCCTCCAACCAGATTGGGGTGGCTCCTCTCCAAGTTAAAACAAGCTCCCCGATTTTGCAGGCTGATTCCGGTATCCGGTATTACGATACCAGACCCAAACCCCCAAAAATTGGATTGGATAAAAGAAACCATCATACCACTGGCATCCGCTGTGCTCAGATAGACAGTATCCCCACATCCAGGAACAACAAAGTCTGGATTATGAGCCTCTGTCATGTCAATCAACCTGGCTCGCTGGGATAAATGAGCAGCGCTCAGTAAATCTTCGCAACCTACATCCATACTGGCTGGATCAGAGACATGACGACACGCATCCGCAAAGGCTAATTTCATAGCTTCAAGTTGAAGGTGCAGGCTATCAGCAGAATCCACAGGGTAATTTTGAATATCCCAGTATTCAAGAATGCCCAACATGAGCAATGCTGCTATGCCCTGCCCATTCGGAGGAAGTTCATGCAGCGTAACTCCATGGTACTGGGTAGATATAGTTTCAATCCAATCAGCTTTATGTCTGGCCAGGTCTTCTTTCGTAAGCAAACCACCAGTGGCTCTGGCATGAGCAGTTATTTTATCTGCCAGCTCCCCACGATAAAAAGCCTCCCCTTTCGTTTTTGCAATCTGCTCCAGGGTTCTTGCCTGAGCTTTAAATTCAAATTTCTCTCCTGCCTCAGGCGCTCTACCATGTGGTAAAAATGCGGCAGCCAACTCAGGAAAATCCTTGTATGTTTCGGGGGCAAAGCTCCATGCTTCAGCCGTGATTGGTGAAACCAGGAAGCCATCACGAGCATATCCTATTGCTGGTTCAAACAGGTCTTCGAACGGCAAGCGCCCAAACTTCCTGGATAGCTCCACCCAGCATGATACAGCACCCGGAACAGTTACCGCATCCCACCCAAATGTGGGCATAGATTTAAACTGAGAAAAATACTCTAAATTCCAGGCAGCAGGCGACCTGCCAGAGGCATTCAGGCCATGCAGTTTATTCCCATCCCAGACGATAGCAAAAGCATCACTGCCTATTCCGTTCATAGTAGGCTCTACTACCGTTAAAGCTATAGCAGTAGCAATGGCAGCATCCACGGCATTGCCGCCATCCCGCAGCATTTTCAAGCCGGCCTGGGCCGCTAAAGGTTGAGATGTGGCAACGATATTGCGAGCCATAACAGGCATGCGTCTGGAAGCATAAAAAAATTCCCACCCAAATCGTGTCATTGTAATGACTTTCTCCGTGATCAGTCCAGCCAATTCAAATCTTGCCTGGCACTTCTGCAACTGAACTATACTATAAACTCGTCTGGACCGCTGCAATTTGCCAGATTCTAGCATCGTCAGCTCTAACTATCAATCTTCCGAATTGAATCATCTAAAATCGAACCGAAGGGTAGGTTGTTAAATCATATAAAATCGAACCGAAGGTATTTAAGATATGCTCTGGCTAGCGCTATAAAGGAGGTTAAGCCAGGCAATGGAGAGAA
>JAGGZD010000088.1 GCA_021162245.1 Dehalococcoidia bacterium
CTTTTCTCTATTTCGCAACCACCACGAATGATGAAGGGGATATCGTTCTGCCTGGCGAACTTATTGACATATATTTCGGCAATTTTATCTGACGAAACAAAAATGGGAATCATGAGGAGGGACGGCTTTTTCAGCCAAGCATGAAGATTCTTGGCGATATCTTTGCGGAAAGCCTCTTTCTTAGCCTGAATAACGTGATGCCTCACTCCCAATGCATCCTGAAAATGCCTCCAATTTCTATGTGCCTCGGGCGTCAACAAACCATTGTCGAAAGTAACAGCGAGTACATTCATTTGATATTTCTTTACAATTTGATGAAGTACGTAAGCGCTATCACGTCCACCGCTGATTGTCACTATGCAATCAGCGACTCTGCCTTTACCACGATATGGAGCGAGTATCCTTTCAAGCTCACTCTCCCCTCTAACTGCAATAGATTTATGATGCAAACAGTAGCTACATACACCATCCCTACCAAACGCTATGCCTGGGAAATTAGCTGGTAGGATACATTTAGTACATCTTTTCATAGTAAGGATCTCCTGCAACTCCTAATTCGGGACCGCAGATCAACGAGTGTCTTCATGTGTGCTATCCAATTTTTTTATGATTCTTGCAGGGTTTTCGAATCAATTTGGATATCTGAGCGGCGTTGGCTGCACCCTGACCGACTAGAACATCAGGCTTATAGTCCTTTGCAATCTTGTATAAATCATAATCAATCTTCAACATCCGAACGGCCTTCAATAACAAATTCTTACTATACCTGCCAGTTTTCTTGTAAGGAAAGCCATACGCTTTCAACAGCTCAAGGGAAACATCCTTATCCTTTGAAGCAACTAGAACCTGATGCCCCCTCTCTTGCATCTCTCACATAAAATGTTTGAAGAAATGAACATTCGAGGGATGAAATATATCTATCAATAAACGCATGGTTGATTCCCTAAATTATACCGAATGTAGACTTGCCTAAGATTTGTTACTCTGCTCAGCATGACTTTTTTCACAGGCTCTCCTATAATACAAGTAATTGCCAGCGAGGGCAAGAAAGCCCCCCAGATGGATGGATATTGAGTGCTATTGTAACTACTGCTAGCAGCATAAAAGCCCTGATAATTACCAGGAGTTTGGGCAGGAAGGGAATCAGGGTTGCTACCGGTGATAAGCAAAGATTTGCCCTGACTTCCCTTTCTCGATATTCTACCAATTCTTTTCTTTATCCCTCGCCACAGGAAACACCCACGGAGTTCATAAATTCATTAATCCAATTCGCCAAGAATAACAAACATGAGGTTCTCATTCCTACTCACTCCGAGGACACCTATGTAATTGCCAAGCATAAATCCGAACTGGACCCTTATATAAGAGTGCCACTTTATGACTATTCCTCAATCATGAAGGCTCACAACAAGGGTTACACAATGCAGGTGGCAGAGGAGCTAGGGATGCCCATCCCTAAAACGCTCTTCATCCAGAACTTTGATGAACTTCATCATCAAGCTGAGAAAATACAATTCCCAGCAGTGATAAAGCTGAAAACAGGCACTAGCAGCATTGGCATATCATATGCCCATACAAACGAAGAGCTAGTTACCCAGTATGAAGACACTGTTTCCCGGTTTAACCTTGCACCCGAAGATTATCCCCTCATCCAAGAATACATTCCAGGCGATGGCTATGGTGTATCTTTGCTTTTTAACCATGGTGAACTGCGGGCTAAATTTACCCATAAACGCCTGCGAGAATATCCCCCTTCTGGTGGCCCCAGCACTTATCGACTCAGCGTAGAATGTCCTGAAATGGAAGAGATGGCTATCAAGCTGCTAAAGTACTTTCACTGGCATGGCGTCGCTATGGTCGAGTTTAAACTGGACAGCCGAACTAACATGCCAGTTTTACTTGAGATTAACCCTCGCTTCTGGGGCTCAGTGAACCAGGCTATCTACTCCGGTGTGGATTTTCCTTATTTATTATATCAAATGGCTATAGATGGCGATGTGGAGCCAGTGCTCACTTACAAATTGGGAGTTAAGACAAAGGTAGCTTTTATTGACTATGTAACGCTGCTACACCAGCTCTGGAACTCACCACACAAGTTCGGCACATTAAAGGAGTTCTTTCACCTTTGCCCTGATGATATTATCTCCGCCGCCGACCCGCTGCCTACAGTGGGTTTCTTACACGCCCGATTCAGGGATAAAATAAAGCGAATAAACACAATGGAGTAGCCTTAAATATCACTTGCCCCATGCCAACCAATTCTTGATGATTGACGCTAACCGGACAGGAACTCTTCGATACTGCCTCGCCTTAACAACTTTTATTATTTGGCTTAATAGTACCCAGTAGCCTAGGGTTTGAATACAAGATGTCTCTATTTGATTATTTAATAAGGCTGGTTTAATGTTCTCCCCGGCTGGTATATTAACAATTGTCCTCGCTAATCCAATCTCAGCAACAAAATGTGCATCACTTCCAGCGACAATGGGTTTGTTCCACTCGTGAGCTAGTTTGACTGCTTTCTCGTTATATTCTTCATTGACCCTAGCATTAAATCCTTCAATAAGGTCGACTTTCCTCAAAAGTTCGTCCTTCAGTTCATGTCCTTTGTAGGGGTGAGGTAAGACAACTATGCCACCCTGTTGATGAATTTCATCAATGACTCCATCACTATAGCGCTCTTGTATTTCTTCCTTCAGGAACAAACCAATCAAATCTCCAGCCTCTGTAGCAATTTCGGCACCGACTATTACTAAGAAATCAGGGGCAGAGTTAATCTTACGTGCTTCAATTCCACCCCTAATGGTATTATGATCTGTTATGGCAATGCCATTTAATCCTCTTCGCTGCGCTGCTGTTATAATCCTTTGAAGACTTGAAACTGAATCAAAGGAATATTTGGAATGGACATGCAGGTCTAAAATCATAGATTTACTTTTGTCTTCCCGTGGTGATATGTTATTCACTATGCTCCTGCCTCGTTTGCCCTTTCCTCAACATCAGTATTCGCTTGGCCAAGTTCACTGCGGTATCCATTACCAAATCTGTTATCCAGCCAATCAGGCTATTACTCCACCTCTCAGGGTGAACCAGGAGGTAGGCATGCCTGAGCTGCTCTTTCTTTATTAGTTCTATAATATCATCTGTGGAGGTAACCATGGGACTACCATCACTTTTGCTATGATTAGAAGTTGTTTGAGGGAGGTGGTCCTTAATCTTGTGTTGATCACTCCACGTCCTTCCTGTATCCGAGAGATAAGGAACGTCCCTAAATGAAAGATACGCCTCTCCGATAAGACCAAACTCCTTAAAGTCATATTTGGTCCACAGATCACGATTGTCCCACTTCGTCAAAGGATTACCATGCATACAGATAGTTTTCACGTCTGCTATTTTTCTAAATTCCTCCAACTCACGTCCAAATATCTGTATTGCTCTTGCATAATCACCCTTTGCTTTGTCCAACGTCTCATAATGATAGCCTATCTCATGTCCCATACTGGCTATTTCCTTTATTAAATCTGTTCGAAAGACTTTCCTGTTAAATCTGAAATAGTAAGTTGACTTGATGCCAAATTCCCTTTCCACCCTTGCCATCCGTAATGCCCGCTGTGGTTTGCGGTCCACATCGTGGCGAAGGATAATACATTTCTCAATTAGCTTTCGCGTGGTCAAATAAGCCCCAACTGTTAGGAAACTATATTGGGAGTTGAGTGCTGCATAGCACAAACTCCGGTACTTATCCAGCGTGAAATCAATCGACATAGCATATCCCCTTTATTGAAAAGAACTCATCAACGTCTTTAAACCTGGAGAAAGGTGAACCTGTTACCGATGGGATATGGTACCAGTCCTCTACATCGACAGTGACTGCTAACAAGATTTATTCCTCCCGAAATAAGTTATCTTCAGTCTCCACAGGAAATCCCTGAGCAGAAGCATGGAGACCTTTGGTATATATTTGCTATATCTTATCTTGGATATTTCACCCTGGTACCTGGCTGGCATGGCCACCTCGTAAATTCGAGCGCCAGCAACAGACAGCTTCACCAGAATGTCATTACAATAACCGTACCAGGGATATACAGCATCGATGTCCATTTGCTTCAATGTCTCCCTGCTTATGGCGGTATATCCATTCTGGGGATCCATTAAGTTGCGATTGCCGGCGGCAATTCTGGTAAGCCACTGGAGCAACCAGTTGCCAAAGCGTCTCCAGTGTGTCATGCCCCGCAGGTACTTTCGATTCAACATACGGTTTCCCTTGCTATAGTCTGCCTTTCCCTCAAGGAGTGGCGACAGCAGCACGGGGAGCTCGGCAGCACTCATCTGGTCATCTCCCGCCATTACTACAGCAATATCCACATCCTCTTCCAGGCATCTTTTATAGCCAGTGACGATGGCAGCGCCAACGCCTTTATTTACTTCGTGTTTTATTACCGACAAGTTCCCGTTTCGACTGGCGCTGTCGGAAGCTACCCGATATGTATTATCGGTGCTACCATCATCTACCACATAAATCCTGTCAACGAAGTCCGGTATATTATTTATGACCGAGGCGATGTGTTGTTCTTCATTATAGGCGGGGACTACCACACCAACACGACTCCCTTTATACATCAACGTGGCCCCCTGCTGGTTAGTTGGCAGTTCATATCTCCATTATCTTTCTCAGCTTTCGGTTCACTTCTTGTCTGAGATCTTTATCAAGTTCTCCCACAATTAAGTCTTTCAACATAGTCGCAATTTTATCAAGTTTTATGACTGAATCTAGCTTCAAGCCTGTCTTGCTAAAGCCAGCTTGTTTCTTCGTTATTAAGACATCTACATCAGAAATGGCAGATGGGGCTTTCGAAGACACAAATGCTATGACAACATCCTTTTTGCCTTCATAAATAACTAAGGCTGGCCTGAGCTTCGCAGTGGTTAGATCGGTGAACGGAAATGGCACGAGAATCATTTTTCCTTTCATTTATACTTAACCTTTAGATCCGCTATCTCATAGACATCTGGTTCATCCTCGAAAAATCCCCGCAATGACCTCTCAGCAAGTTTCATCGTCGAGACAATCTCCCTTTCATATATTAGCGTATCGATTTTTTTCGAAATCTCAATTATGTGCTGTTTTATATCCTTGACTTCAACTTCTATGTTCATAATATCTATTACCCTCCATGTCTTTCCACTTTAGTGTAACCCCAGGATTTACAGTAAGCAACCGTTGGCAGTTGGCAGTTAGCAGTTAGCAGTTAGCAGTTGATAGTTGGTAGTTGGCAGTTCATAGTCAATAAGCATGCTATTTCTCCTGCAGGTATTTTATAAACCCAGTGATAAGCCGCGCCACCTCACCACTTAATTCATAAAGTCTAGCAAAGTCCTCCCTCGAGACATAGTCCAAATCCTGAGCGATATAAAGTTGACTCTGAACTTCCGCCACAGAGCCCAAAGAAATATGAAGGTATTGGTTAAACTCTTTGTTTGTTTGCCTGGCGAAGCCCTCAGCAATATTGCTCATTACGGAAACCGATGCTCGGCGAAGTTGGTCTTTCAGCCCGTAGTCCCTGATAAAATCACCCTGACTTGTGATTTCATATATGTTTTTTACCAGTTCTCTTGCTTTCTGCCAAGATTGAATTTCCTCAAACCTTTCTATCTTCACCATTAAATTCCTTAAGTCAACCGCTAACTAATAACTATCTAACTGCTGACTGTATTCATATCGCCGCCTTGCTCGCCTCCAGTGCTAATTTAAGCACTTTTAATCCTTCACTGCCATCTACCAACGGTTTCTCATCATTCTCAATGCAGCTGAGAAAATGTCTCAACTCCAGCTTCAATGGCTCGCCTTTCTGTATATTAAATTTCTGCGTGCTCTGAGAATTATGCACCGTAAGCTCCTGCTCAATATAGTCCAGGTAGGCGATGCCCTCGCTGCCCGTAGCTACCAGGCTCCTGACCTTGTGAGGAGTAAACCAGTTCACCTCAATGGAGGCAACAGTATTGCCGAAATCCAGAACAACTATGGCGTGGTCTTCTTTAGGGTGCTGAAACCTGCCTGCCTTGGAAAAGACGTTGACGGGTTCACTGCCTGCCAGGTATCTGGCTACATCGATATCGTGAGTAGCGGTGTCGATTATTATGCCTACATCCCTTATTCGAGGAACAAAGGGGCCTACTCTCCTGGTCGAAATTATCATCAGCTGGCCCAGAGTGCCTTTATCTATTATTTCTTTCAACTTCTGCACCGCCGGATTGAAACGCTCGATATGCCCCACTGCCAATTTGACGTGGTTTTCCTCAGCCACTCGTATCATATCCTGCGCTTCTTCCAGTGTGGAAGCAATCGGCTTTTCCACCAGGCAATGCACCCCTTGCCCCATAAACTCTGTGGCAATCTGTTTATGCAGGGTAGTGGGCACCACAATACTGACAGCGTCAACCTGTGACATCAGTTCGCTGTAATCGGTGTAATAGCTGGCTCCGTATCTTTCGCCTGTTTTTTTCGCCCTTTTCATATCGGCATCGACTACGCCCACCAGGTTGTACCCCAGTTGAGAATATACCCTGGCATGGTGTTGCCCCATCATGCCCAGGCCAACTACCCCGACTCTCAAGCTGGCTTTTGAGACAGCGAGTGGCCGATGCTCAATAGTCAACCTGCACTCTCCCCAGGCCTCTATACCTAAAACCAGCAGCCGTTAGCTTTTTCGGGTCGAACATGCCCCTGATATCTATAAATAAATTCCCTCTCATAAGCTCCTTTACTTTATCGAAGTCTATGTCTTTGTATTCAGAATGGGCTGTAGATAATATAACGCAGTCCGAACTTTCTATAGCATGGTAGAGGTCAGTCGATAGTTGGCAGTTGGTAGTTGGCAGTCGATAGTTGGCAGTTGTTAGTTGGCGGTTATCCAGGAACGGGTCGTGAATAGTGACGTCGTGTCCCTTTTGCTGCAGCAGGCTGGCCAATTTCAGGCTATGTGACGTTTCAAACGATTTCACATTTTTCTTGAAACTCAACCCCAGCACGGTTACCTTTTTACAGCCATCATCTATCATATCCACCACATGCTGAAACATCGATTCGTTTATGTCTCGTGCAGTCTGCATCAGCCTGGGCTCAACGCCCCTGCCGCGGGCATCGCTAATAATGTAGTAGGGGTCCATGGGAATACAGTGTCCTCCAACCAGCCCGGGGTTCAGGATATGGCTATAGGGTTGGGAATTCGATGCTTCGATTATCTCCTGAACATCAACTCCATAGCGTTCACAAATACAGGCTAATTCATTAGCAAAGGCTATATTAACATCACGATAGGTATTTTCTATTACCTTCTCCATTTCTGCTGCTACAAGGCTACCCATCTTTATGACACCAGGAGCAAAGGTGGAATAGACCATGGATGTAATAGAAACGCTCTTTTCATCTATTCCGCCCACCACCCTGGGGTAAGTTCTTAAATCTCGCAATACCTGTGGCGACTGAGTTCTCTCAGGAGAATACGCCAGGCCGAAATCCTCTCCAGCTTTCAATCCTGTTATCTTTCTTATCGTCTTTCCCAGAACATCTTGAGTGGTAAAAGGAGGAACTGTGCTCTGCAGCACGAGCATTTTGCCCAGTGAAAAGTTTAGAGCCAGCTCATCAGCCACGACCCTAACAGCATCTATCTCAGGCTCCTGCCCTTTTATCAAAGTAGGAACCGCTATGATTACCATGTCGCACTCTTTGACCGCCGCCATCCTGGCAGTAGCTTTCAGAGCTTTATTACCCACGACTTTTTGTATTAGTTCTCCCAGTCCTGTCTCATCAGTGAAAGGGGATTCACCAGCGTTAACCTTAGCAACAAGCTCACTTTTTACATCGATGCCCAGAACTTTAAAGCCCTCGTCGGCGAGAGTCGCTGCCAGGGGCAGGCCTACTCGCCCCAACCCAATAAAGCCTATCTTTACTGCTCTGGCACTAATTCTTTCTTCTATTTCCTGCTGTGATAGACAATACATGCCTTCATATTCCTCTTGCTGGATTGCCAGCGACAGTCGTTCCGCTCCTCACATCCTTCGTCACTACTGCCCCTGCGCCCACTACGACCCCTTCCCCAACTACAATGCCCGGCAAGATAGTTGAATTTGCTCCGATCCTGGCTCCCTTCTTTATTATCGGCCCTTTAAGCTCAGCGCCAGCTTTCATATATTTGTCATTCGCAGTTACCGAGCACGGACCCAGGAAAACATCATCCTCGATAATAGTATAGGCAGTAATATAGGCATTACTTTGTATGCTGGTGTTATTGCCAATCCTGCAATTGCCATCAACTACCGAATTTGTTCCCATCAGCACGTTATCTCCTATCTCGGTGTTCTCCCGGATGAGGACATTGTGGCCAGTTTTGAAATTCCTGCCTGCTTTCACCCCAGAATATATTATGCTTCCAGAGCGGATTAGCGAATTTTCGCCTATATCAAGCACGCCACCCTCTCGGTTGCCCAGAATCACGTTATCCTCCACAATCGTGCCTGCGCCCAGATTTACTTTGCCATGTAAAATAATATTCTCAGGCATTTGGGTTTTCAATCTCCATGATTTTTACCTTCGCTTCCCCGTCGATAATCACCTCTCCCTGCTGATTTTTGCAAACAGTCCTTAACCTTAGCCTTCTGCGCCTCTCTATCTTTTCCACAACTTCAACTGTGGCTTCGATTCTATCACCGGCTCGCACGGGTTTTAGAAAATTCAGGCTTTGCGATAGATAAACCACAACGCCGTCAAATTTGCTCAGCGCCGCAGAAATCAAGCCTGCAACAAGCATGCCGTGAACAATCCTTCCCTTAAAGATTGTTCTGTCGGCAAAGTCCTTCTCCAGGTGAAGAGGGTTACAATCACCCGATATCTGCGCAAAAGTTTCCACGTCTTGCTGTGTTATTATTCTAGAAGCGACTTTCTTAGTGCCAACTTCGATTACTTCGAAATTCTGTTTTTTCACCTACTGCCTCGCACAAATCAGAATAGATTCGACTATGCAGTCCAGTTCTTTTTCACTCAGGTCGGGGCGCACCGGCAGAGACTATCCTCAAGGTTTAGCCTTAACTCGCGATACCCATTTAGCAGTCTCAGGAAGCCCAAACTCTATCTTGCCACCAATGATCTCCGAAGCATCTACAGCCTCTATTCCCATTAACTTCCCGTCTCTACCAAAATCAGCATATACCCCGGGGGCTACCGTTATAGTTTCTGCCACTTTCTTGTCTGAAGGCGCAAAGCACATATAAAGCAGGTCTCTTTCCGAATCATATTCTATTTTCATTTTGCTTCACCTCTCTCTGGAAAAACCTTTACCATACCTTGCCATCGCTGTAAGCAAGGTAAACTCACCACCTACAAAGTTATAATACACCCGAATTTCCTTCTCCTCAAAATGCACACCTTCCCAATCCTTCTCATACGAAAATACAAACACCTTCCCAGACGTTCCCTGCTTTGAATCACCCGCTTTCCAACCATCACTTAAGACCTTCTCGATTTCCCTCCTTGTAATTCCTCGCTGCAGCATTCGGTCTCGCATATGCGGATGGAAATTAGAGTCATCAAGCTTCATCTTGCAGCCCCCCTCATTTCCTTCATTTTAGCAATGCCCTCACAATTGTTTCCAGTTCTTCTTGCCTCAGGTCGGGGCGCACCGGCAGGGAAAGCACTTCCTGGGCAGCTTTCTCCGAAACGGGCAGGTTATCATCATATCCCAGTTTTTGATATAACTGCTGTCTGTATATCGGCAGAGGATAATATATGGCGCTGCCTACCCCATGTTCGCTCAAGCTTTGTCTCAATTCGTCTCTCGACAAGGTAAATTCTTTACCCACCCTGACGGTAAATTGGTGGAACACATGCCTGACATTCGGGGTTACAAAGGGCGGGACTAAACCTTCAATACCAGCAATCTCGCCGCTAAGAAACTTAGCGTTATCAATTCGCCTCTGGTTAAATTCATCAAGCTTCCCGAGCTGGCAAATGCCAATGGCAGCGGCCATATCAGTCATGCGGTAGTTATAGCCCAGAATTTCGTGAACATACCTTCCCCTCTGGCCGTGGCTACGGAGCATGCGAGCTTTTTCGGCAATACTCTCATTGTCGGTAGTTATCATGCCGCCTTCGCCCGTTGTCATGTTCTTGGTGGGATAGAAAGAAAAACAGCCGACGCCGAAAGACCCTGCTTTTTTCCCTGCGTATTCTGCGCCATGCGCCTGACAAGCATCCTCAATCAAAATCAAATCATGTTCATTGCATATATTGGCAATTTCTTTCATATCGCATGGTTGGCCATAAAGGTGAACCGGAAGAATAGCTTTCGTTCTCGGCGTTATTTTTTCACGTATCAAATTGGGGTTTATGTTAAAAGTGTCCTCATCGATATCGACAAAAATAGGTTTTGCTCCACAGAATAAGATTGCGTTAGCGGTAGCTATAAAGCTGAAAGGGGAAGTGATAACCTCATCACCCTCGCCTATGCCAGAGGCAAGGAGGGCGACATGGAGCGCTGCGGTGCCGCTATTGGTAGCTATGGCATATTTTGTGCCGATGTATGAGGCGAAAGCCTCTTCAAATTTCTCAGTTTCTGTTCCCTGCGCCAGGGCTCCCGAGCGCAGGACTTTAGTAATAGCCTCAATCTCATCGTTCCCTAATAAGGGAGAAGAAATATTTATCATTTTTACTTTACAGTAACCGATTTTGCCAGGTTGCGAGGTTTGTCCGGATCACAACCACGAGCTACAGCCATGTGATAAGCCAGGAGCTGAAGCGGGATAACAGTCACCATGGGATAGAGCAGTTCATCTACGTGGGGAATCTTGATA
>JAGGZD010000042.1 GCA_021162245.1 Dehalococcoidia bacterium
AGCTCAACATTATGTTCCTCTTTCCCACTTCGTTTTGCAAAAGTTCCTCCAAAATGGATTTGCCTTAAAAGAGGAAATCATTAAGGGACAGCATAATTGTGTGTATTCAACTCGGTGGGTAAGGAGTGCAAAGCAATATGGCTTCTACTTGATTATGCACGAACATCTCTTCGTATTCAGAAAACCGAGCACCAATGAAGATTTATCACGAATACGATGGAGCATCATACCACGAGAACTAAACAGCATCACTCAGTAAACTGTACTAATACACAACAAGCTAAGAGAACGTATACCCAATCGTTGTATTAGAAATCATCCCTCTCTTCAGGCACATCTTATATTGGAAGAAGTTTAAAATTGAAGAGTTTTTATCCGAAGTGAAATAAAAGGGATTGTATGCTAATATTCTGCGATATCATTTTTACAAAGTTTAAAGAGGAAATGAAATAAGTATATGGAAATGTTGTGGAAAACATATCGCTTATAGTTGCCTTCGGTGGCGGGTTATTATCTTTTTTGTCACCCTGTGTGTTGCCTTTAGTGCCTGTATACCTGGCTAGCCTGGCTGGGCCTGATATATTTGTAGATGAAACTTATAAAAAGAAGCGTAGCCATGTATTCCTTCATTCCCTTAGCTTCGTGGCAGGTTTCACCACAGTTTTCGTCATCATGGGAGTCGGGGCCGGATTGGCTGGATTTGTTATCAGCTCTCACTTAGCGGTAGTTCGTCAAATAGCTGGTGCTTTGCTGATATTTTTTGGGTCATTTATGCTGGCTAGCCTGAAAATCCCCTGGCTAAATTATGAGAAACGCCTATCCGTATCTGGGGTCCATGCTACCAGTTACTTGCGCTCTTTCTTGATAGGAGCTGTGTTTTCCCTGGCATGGACGCCTTGTGTTGGCCCTGTACTGGGAGGTATTTTGACTCTTGCTGGAAGTTCCAAAACGGCGTTGCACGGAGCTTACCTGTTAGCTATATACTCCCTTGGATTGGGGATTCCATTTCTTGTGATAGGTGCTGCTTTTGGCTCAGTTGCGCCGTTGTTAAAACGCTTCCAGCGTTATTCCACTGTAATCTATATCTTCGGTGGAGTATTGCTTATAGCTGTCGGCATACTTATTTTGGCCAATAAGTTAATGTGGTTTTAAACGTAATTTAAAGATATGACTATGTTTGGAGGTTAATTATGAATAACCCATTGAGGATTACCCTGATAGTGACATTGACCTTAATGCTAAGCGTGGGGATGGCGATAACGGGATGCTCCTCAAATTCTGCTTCCTCTACTCAAGGTACTCAAGGGACGAAAGTAGGAGACCTGGCGCCGGACTTTCAGCTTGATAATCTTGAGGGGGTATCTGTTTCTCTCAGTGACTTTCGTGGCAATCCTGTAATGCTCAACTTCTGGGCAATCTGGTGCGGTCCATGTGTCCATGAAATGCCCGATATACAAAGTATGTATGAAGAACAGTCAGTCAAGGGGCTGGTGTTATTAGCTGTTAACATGGGCAGCACTTCTTCTCAGGTGAATGAATTTTTGCAGAATCATGATCTTTTCCTGCCAGTGCTGCTTGATATCAATCGCGAGGTGGCTCAGGCGTATGGAATTCGAGCTATCCCCACCACTTTCTTCATTGATGAGGAGGGTATAATTCAAGTTGTGAAGGTGGGTGCTTTCCCCAACAAGGAAGCAATAGAAAACGACCTTGATAAAATAATGTCGTAACCAAATCAAAGGAGGTACTATGAGCAAAGTAATAGAAATCACGGATGGGAATTTTGAAGAGGAGGTTTTGAAATCAACAGTCCCTACGGAGGTTGATTTCTGGGCGCCCTGGTGCGGGCCATGCAGAATGGTTTTACCCATATATGACAAACTATCGGAGGAATATGATGGCAAATTCAAGTTCTGCAAGATAAATGTGGATGAAAACCGCCAGACTGCAGCGAAATACCAGATTATGAGCATACCGATGCAGAAGTATTTCGTTAATGGGCAGGAGGTTGACCAAATCCTCGGCGCAGTGCCCGAATCTGTGATACGAGCAAAAGTTGAAAGTGTTCTAAAAAAAGTATCCGATTGATAAAGAAGAGAGAGCCTCCCCTTGTGGGTGTAAGCAAAATCTCTGGTCACGTTACAAGATAAAATTCACTTATCTTGTAACGTTTTGCCATGTAAGAACCAGAGTAACCACTAATTCCAGTGGCAGTAACTACAGCGGGCGCTTATGAATATGACATTCAAGGCTGGACGAACTTTGTTTAGGCCCTTCATCAGGAAAGATGACAGGCAGCCATTGTTCTATGGCTATTATATAGCTATGTGTTCAGTGATGTTGCTGGCGGTGGTACATGGGACGTACAGTTCGTATGGTGCCTTCTTCAACTCCCTGCAGAGCGAGTTTGGCTGGAGCAGGGCGGTAACCTCGGGCGTTCACTCGCTGGGCTTCGCCATGTCGGGAGTGGGCGCAATGGTATTTGGCAGGCTCAACGACCGTTTTGGCCCACGTCGTATATTGACTGCAGGTGGAATTATGTTTAGCCTGGGATATTTCCTTTTGTCTCGTGCCTCAGGTACATGTCAATTATACTTGACTTATTGTTTGATAATCAGCATGTGGCCAGCTGCGATGGATGTGATAGTGCTATCAACTACCTGCAGGTGGTTTGTTCACAGGAGAGGGTTGGTGAGCGGGCTGGTAAAGGTAGGTACAGGGGTGGGAATAATGCTCGTACCACTGCTGGCAAGCCATTTTATTTCCTGTTATGGTTGGCGAACTGCATATACCCTGCTGGCACTTATGGCGATAGTATTTATCCTTCCGCTGGTACAGATATTGAGGCGCGACCCGTCACAGAAAGGACTCCACCCTTACGGCGATGATGTTGCTATTCAAGTTGAACTGGGAGAAGAGGGGGTTTCCTTTGGTAGAGCTGTTAGATTAAAACAGTTCTGGATGCTTTGTATTGCCCTTTTCATGGTCTGGTATTGTGCGAATAGCGTGATGGTGCACGTGATACCTTATGCCATAGATAACGATGTCTCATCAATTCAGGCAGCTGCTCTTATCTCCATTATTGGAGGAAGCAGTATTGTGGGCAGGGTTGTTATGGGTGGTGTAGGTGATCGAACAGGGGCAAGAAAGGCATTTACAATAAACTTCTGTATCCTTGTGGGGACGATGGTATGGCTCTTTTTCTCCACCGAGCTGTGGCAGCTTCGCGTGTTTGTGGTAGTGTATGGTTTTGCACACGGCGGTTTTTTCGCGTTACTGGCTCCGCTAGTAGCAGAGATGTTCGGCACCAGGTCTCATGGTGCCTTGTTTGGTATGGTTACGTTCTGCGGAATGCTGGGTGGTGCTGTTGGCCCGGTGATTGCTGGACGTATCTTCGATGTAACCCAGAGTTACCAGCCAGCCTTCCTTATCCTCATTGTAGTCAGCAGCGTTGGATTGACGCTTTCCCTGCTGCTGGGGCGCACCGTTGGCTCCAATACCTGTGAAGCCTAGCACAATGCAATGAAATCAAAATATGTCACTAATCACATGAACTAGTATACCTATCCATAGTGGATGGGCTCATCTGAAGAAACTGAGCTTCTATATCAGGGGAAAGCGTTAACTCGTCGTGGTGTTTGAGTGCCAGTATCAACTCTCCTACGAATGGGCGTAGCTGTCGTGAACATATCCGGTCAGTGGTTTTCCACACCATCCGTAAGAATTCGGACTGCCGCTGTCCCATAGTTACGAAACCTACCTCCTTTTAGTAATATTAGTTAGGACACAATTCGTTTATTTGACAAGATTTTCTTGCCTTGATATACTGTTACTTACTTAACGGTCGGTAAGTAAATGAAACTTGGAGATGTAGAGATGTTCACCGAATCAAAACGACGAAACACCACGCAGGGCACCAGGGATAATATTATTGCAGTGGCTCGGCGGCTCTTCTCGGAATATGGCTATTTAGGCGTTTCGATGAGCGATATTGCAGATAAACTCAACATCAGTAAACCTGCGCTTTACTACCATTTCACAGGCAAGATGGAGATATACGAAAAAGTTCTTGACGAGGTTTTAGCTGCATTGAAGCTGTCTATTGCTGAGGCGTTTAACGAAAAGACGAGCGAGAAGAAATTGCACAGGTTAATCAGAGATTATTTACGTTTTGGCTTCAGGGAGAAGAATCTAATTAAAGCCCTGACGCTAAAATTGTCACCGCCTGATCGTCGGATAAGAAAATACATTATTCAATCAAGAGAGCAAATTGCCAGATCTATTCAACCTCTGGTTGAAGAGGTGTTTGCGAACAAAAATCTAGCACGGATAGTTGACAGTAAATTGATGACCTCCCTGTTAACTGGAATGATGGATGGGTTGCTTCTGGAACAGTCTTTTTTCAATGAGAAAATTGACCTGGAGAAGGTACCAAGTCAGATAGTGAGCGTTTTGTTTTCACAGAACGAGTCAAGGATATTAAAGCAGGAGGGATAAGTCGGACATGAAGACAGTGTATTCACCATGGAACATGTTGGTTAAATACGGGAGCAGCCCGCTGGGCCTGCTTGCGGCCAACTCTATTATTAGAGAGGGGGCCATAAGGCACTATGAGAGAAGGACCCATTCAAGGTTATTGAAAAACCATAGTTATCCCCGTCAGGTGCAGGAAGACAAATTCTACATGGGCAGAGCGACTATTTCAGCCATGGTTAAGGTCTTTCAGGGAGCTAAAAATGCCCCCCAGGTTCGCAGAGCTCTGATCAATTCATTGATTTTGAATATTTTTCTGAAAAGGAAATCCAGAGTCAAGGAATTCAAACGGCAATTTGGCTTTGGCCCGCCTACTTTCTTGGTGATTGGGCCCGGCAAATTTTGCAACCTGAAATGCACTGGCTGTTATGCCAACAGTTCATCAGATGCCTCAGAAAAACTGGACTGGCCAACCCTTAATCGAATTATCACGGAGAAAACAGAACTCTGGGGCTCGTGTTTTACCGTCATTACCGGCGGAGAGCCGACGCTTTATGAGAGCCAGGGCAAAACACTTATTGACCTTGCTAGGGAGCATCAGGATAACTATTTCTTAATGTACACTAATGGCACATTAATTGACGAGGAGATGGCCAGGAAACTGGCCGAGGTTGGCAACATCACTCCGGCTATTTCAGTGGAAGGCTTTGAAAAAGAGACTGATGCTCGCCGTGGTAAAGGCGTTCACCAGAAAATCCTGCGGGCAATGAAAAACCTTCGTGAGGCAGGAGTGCCTTTTGGCATCTCTATTACCGCCACGAAAAACAATGCTGACTGGATTCTCGACGATGAAACCTTTGATTACTATTTTGACATGCAGGGGGCGATTTACTGCTGGGTGTTTCAGTTTATGCCGATTGGCAGGAGTACTTCTCTGGAACTAATGGTTAGCCCAGAGCAAAGGGTGAAGATGTTTAGGCAATATAAACATTTGGTGAAGGACAAGCAACTGTTCGTAGCTGATTTCTGGAACTCTGGGGCGGTTGCTGATGGATGCATTTCAGCAGGGAGATCGGGAGGCGGCTATCTATATATTGACTGGAATGGCAAGATTTCCCCCTGCGTTTTTAACCCGTATGCTCCGCTAAACATCAATACGGTCTATAAGCGTGGTGGTACCCTTAATGATGCCTTGAGCGCGCCGTTTTTCCAAGCTATCAGAAACTGGGAAGACCAATACTATCGAAAAAGAAGAGCAGATGAGAAAGGCAACATAATAATGACTTGCCCAATTAAGGATCATTATGAAATGCTGAGAGGGCTGATAGACAAGTATCACCCGGAGCCGATGGATGAAGCAGCCGCACAAGCATTGAGCGACCCTGAATACAAGAAGGGGTTGATAAAATATCACAACGAACTGGCTGAGGCTACCAATCCTATCTGGGAGAAGGAATACCTTGAAGTATCCAGCTAGATATCTGCTTTGTCCTGGATTTAGAGAGCAGCAGAGAAAGTTAACAGCAACATCAGTGCAGAGGCAGATAGAAGAGCACGAACAACGTAAAGAAAGTCTGCTCAGCATAATTATTCCCACATTGAATGAGGAGAGGTTCTTGCCCGCGTTGTTGTCCTCTATAGAACTGCAAGGTTTTCACGATTACGAAGTGATTGTGGCAGATGCTGGCTCTGAAGATGGCACTCTAGAAATAGCGAAGAAACATGGCTGCAGGATCGTTATCGGCGGACGACTGCCTGCTATTGGTAGAAACAATGGAGCAAAGGCGGCAAGAGGGAAATACCTGCTGTTCCTGGATGCAGACGTTGTCTTGCCTGAAGATTTCCTCGGAACGGTTATTAATGAATTTGAGAACAGGAATCTTGACGTCGCTTCTTGCCAGATGACTCCTCTGAGCAGCAGAATTTTTGATTCTGCCTTTTGCAACGTGCTTAACGGTTATTTCCTGCTCACTCAGCATGTTTATCCTCATGCACCTGGATTCTGTATCTTGGCCAGAAAGGATATCAATGATGCTATCAATGGTTTTGATGAATGTATCAGATTGGCTGAGGATCATGACTATGTTAATAGAGCCATGAAATATGGAGCGTTTGGGATTCTCCGTGGTCCGAGGGTTTTTGTCTCTGTAAGGCGGTTGGATACAGACGGGAGATTCAATATCACAGCAAAGTACCTATTATGTGAGCTCTACAGAATCGCAATAGGCGAAATCAGGACTGACATATTCAATTACAAGTTTGCGCATTATAATAGAAAAGAGCAGTATAAAGGGCATCATCTAACTGGCAGTGTCTTTCACCATCTGCTCAGCGACAAAGAGCTCGTGTACAAGGTCAATCTGATCAACCTGCTACATAGGAGTTAGGAATAATTAAAGGTCGGGTATCTATCTTGTGAGGTTCATAAAATTAGCAGAAGGCGGAAATGGAATGTCAGGCTTAGTTAAAAAGGCAATATTGGCAAGCCCAGTTCTTTTATCTCGTTTAGCTCGTATAGTCAGGCAAAATAAGCTATACTATGGTGTTTTTATAACCAGAAAGAATCAAGAAAGGAGGATAAAAAAGGATGTTAGATATAACAAAGAAGGCCATTTTATTAGGAATCGGGCTTGCTTCTATGGCTGGTGATAAAGTTGAGGAATTGGGTAGGAAGATTGCGGAAGAGGAGAAGCTCTCCAAGGAAGAAGGCAGGAAGCTGGTAGAAGACCTGCTAAAACAGTCAGATGAGGTAGCGGAAAACCTGAAAGATCAGGTTGAGAAGTTAGTGGAGAATACTCTGGAAAAGTTGAATAGTCCATCCAGCAAAGACTTGCAGAAACTCGAGAAGCGGATCAAAAAGCTGGAAGAGCTGCAGAAAGTGGAATAGCGTCGTTTAGCAAGAAGTTATATCAGGGGTAGCTTATCTTACCAATCTATAAGTAACTAACTGGCTATCTCCTAGAGTGCCGAAGTAGAGCAGCATTCCATATCCTGTAGCTTGCTGGTGTGGGTGTTCCCGGTATAGACATGTTGTCACAGGCCGGGTTGCCTTTTGGCATCCAGGAAAGTGGAGCAGCCACTACCGCAAAATTCCGTTCCGCTTTATTATATGGATAAGCCCTCCTGCCTTCTATCCTTCAATGGATGGTATAATATTTCCATTCAATTGGGCGTTACGAAATGGATGTGGAATGATGGTTCACAGAATCAGAACGATAGGTTACACCTATAAGCATATTAAGCGTTATCGAGATATAGTAATGGTGCTGGTGAGGCATGGTTTTGGAGACTTGATCACTAACATAAAACTTCAGAGGCACGTTGATTTGGGCAAGAAACTTGTCAAAAGTAAAGGGGATGTCAAGATCGCACCTCTTTCCAGATGGGAACGAGTACGATTAGCACTGGAAGAACTCGGGCCAACTTTCGTTAAGGCTGGACAGATAATGAGTAATAGGCCAGACCTGCTGCCCCAAGAACTTATTGTTGAACTTGAGAAGTTGCAGGATCTAGTGCCTCCTTTCCCTGTAGCAGAAGCCAGGCGCTTGATTGAAGAAGAACTTGGCGCATCTATTCCCTCCCTTTTCAGGGAATTCACAGACATTCCCATTGCTTCAGCCTCGATAGCACAAGTCCACAGAGCCGTACTCCTGAGCGGTGAAGATGTGGTTATTAAAGTACAGCGCCCAAGGCTAAAACAGGTTATAGAAGTTGATGTGGAAATAATGCTTCATCTGGCTACATTGATGGAGGAATATCTCTACGGGATGGACATAATAAATCCCGTGGGCATAATCAAAGAATTTGAACGGAGCATCAAGAAAGAAATTGATTTCACCATCGAAGCTATGCATATTAGTCGGTTTAGCAGGAACTTTCAAGCAAACCCGACCATCTACGTGCCAAAGGTATATAGGGACCTTACTACCAGGAAAATCCTTACCATGGAATTCATCGACGGCATCAAAGTCTCCAAAGTCAATGCTCTCATAGAGGCGGGAAATGACCCCGAAACTATTGCCAATCGTGGCGCCGATCTAGTCCTTAAACAGGTGTTCGAACATGGGTTCTTTCATGCTGATCCGCACGCGGGCAATATCCTGGTCCTGGATAACAATACCATCTGTTTTCTTGATTTCGGCATGATGGGTAGCCTGTTACCCAAGCACAGAGAATGTCTTGGCAGTATAGTGGTTGGAATTGTCAATAGAGATATGAAGAAAATTATAAAAGCTACCCTACAACTGTCAAGGAGCAGGCATATTGAAGATGCTGACAGATTGGAGTACGAATTATCTGACTTGGTAGACAAATACTATTACTTGCCATTAAAAGATATAAATATGGGGGAACTCCTGACCAGTTGGTTTGAATTAGTTGTTGCTCATAAAGCGAAGTTCCCGCCAGACATGTATTTACTGACAAAGGCCTTGATTACCATTGAAGGAGTAGGCAGAAGTGTAGACCCAACCTTTGATATGATGAGCCATGCAAAACCATTTGCCAAGAAGCTGCTAAAGGACCGTCTAAGCGCTCGCAGGTTGGCAAAGGATATATATTTATCGGCCTCAGAGTTTAGCCTTCTAGCTCGTGACCTGCCTTCCGAAATGAGAGAGATAATCGAGCAGATTAAACTTGGGGAAGCCAAGATAGCATTTGAGCACAGAGGGCTAGAGCCAGTGCTAAATAAAGGCGACCAGATCAGCAACCGTATCGCGTTTGCAATTGTTCTGGCTGCTCTGATTGTCGGCTCTGCACTCATCATCATGTCAAAAACACCCCCTATGTGGAGGGGAATACCCCTTATTGGAATAATTGGTTTTGTTGGAGCCGGCGTAATGGGGTTTTGGTTGCTTATTTCGATATTGAGGCATGGCAGAATGTAAGCGGAATTAGAAAGGTTAAGAACGGGTGTACTCAACTAGCCCTCCGCTCACAGGGAAGAAAAGAGAAAACAAATTTATGATAGTCAGGAGACTACCGCAAATAGCTGGCATCATCTTGATTGTGGTGGCACTTCTCTCAGCATTATGTGCTGGTACAGCACCAAGGCATAAAACATACTCGGCACCACCACCGATGACGATTGATACCATCAAGCAGTATGCTGCTACCATTGAAACAGAAAAAGGGAATCTGGTGGTGGAACTATTCGCCAGCGTTTGACTGAGTCTATTCTAATTGAAAAATGAGCCTGAGCAAAAGGGTTTCAGACAACACCGATAACAGACTAGAGATTTGTTGAAACAGATTGGAACGAACATTCATCATCTTTTCTGCAAATTGATTGTTGATTTAGTTCGGATAGATTAGTGACACACACAGAAGTTATGAAAGGGCGTTATAATAGATGCACTATGAATGGTTACAGCACGATACCGGGATACAGACGCCTGGTAGGCATTCCTAAGCTATCAAAAAAGGGCCAGGCAGAGACTCAAGTGGTTTGATTACTATAGTTCTCATAACCACAATGCCAGGCTTACCTGTAGCCTACGTGTCAAATCATTTAACGAGCTAACCCAACTTCGGGTCGTTGAATCATATAAGATCTTACCGAATGAGGCGATAATCTTTTGAGTAGGTTAATTTGCCGGTCTTTATCCTTCCCCGCATAAGCCTCATACAACTTATCCAATTTAGCATCGATATTTCTCTTAAGTTGGGCTGGATTTAGGCTGAGGTATATGCCTTTGAGTTCTTCTTTGACTTTCTCCGAAATCTGACCTGATTCCATCGATCTCTGATACGGTGTCTCAGGAACATCATATTTTCTCTTTATCTTACCACCTACCCTCTCCTTGCTTTTCAGTTTCATCACTGGCTGGAAGAAGTTCTTATACAGCCTCAACTCATTATGATAAAGGCCATTCATGAT